>NZ_QKTF01000007.1:0-207896 GCF_003234745.1 Curtobacterium sp. MCLR17_039 | reverse complement strand
GGCCATCGACCGGTTCATCCACCCACGCCCAGTCGAGAACCCATGGCTGCTCGTCGCGGCCGGGGTGATCGGATTCGCCGGCAACGAGATCGTCGCGATCTACCGCATCCGAGTCGGGCAGAAGATCGGCTCCGCCGCGCTGGTCGCCGACGGCGTCCACGCCCGTCTCGACGGCTTCACCTCGCTCTCCGTCGTTCTCGGCGCTATCGGTGTCCTCCTCGGCTTCCCGCTTGCGGATCCCATCATCGGCCTGCTGATCGCGATCTCGATCCTGATGCTGCTCTGGGGCACAGTGAAGTCCATCGGTGCACGCCTCATGGACGCCATCGCCCCGGACCTCTACTCCCGCGCCGAGCATGCACTCGAGCACACCGACGGCGTCCATGGCGTCCGCGACCTCCGGCTCCGCTGGATCGGACACCGCCTGACCGGCTCCGCGACCATCGAGGTCGACACCACCGACCTCAACGCGGCGTCGCACGTCGCTGGGCACGCGTCCGACCACCTGCACGAAGCGATCGGGAACGTCGACGCGTTCACGATCACTCCGACGAGCCATCACCACTGAGCATCACGAAAGGAAGCAGCATGTCCGTCGTCAAGATCAACGCGATCACCGTCCCCGAGGGCAAGGGGGCGGACCTCGAAGCCCGCTTCGTCGGTCGGAACCACGACGTGGAACAGCAGCCCGGGTTCGAGAGTTTCCAACTGCTCCGCCCCGTGCACGGCGAGAGCCGCTACTTCGTTGTCTCCACCTGGGCAGACGAGGACGCCTACCAGGCGTGGCGGGCCGGGCAGGCCGGCGCGCACCACGGCGGCAGTAACCCGGTCGCCACCGGTGCCGAGCTGCTTGAGTTCGAGACCGTCGTCCTCTGACACGAGGTGCGCTCGGAGCACCCGGGAGAAGCGCGGCACTTCGCCTACTTCTCCCGGGGCCCGGCCGCCATCGACGCGAGCACGAGCTCCGGCGAAGTAGTAGATCGGCACTCGTCAGTGCAAAGGGCTAGCTGAATGTCCGCCGGTCGTGCCAAGATGGTCCTGCGTTCATAGTGCGCGCCCACAGCCGGTCCTCTGGATCGGCTTTTTTCATGCCTGACCGCTCCGCTACTCTGAGACCCGCTCGGCACGCGTCTGCCCGGAATCTCCCCGGTGTCGTATCCGCTCTGTACGCTGACGCTCAAGACAGCACGAGGCTGTCTCCGGCCGGCACTTTCGGGACCGGCTTTTTTCATGCCCTGATCTGACTCGGGCATCCGGGGGAAGCGCTCAACGCTCCTGCCCGCCGTCGCACCTTGTTGCGCGTCGGCACTCTCATGCCCCCACCCGAAGCCGGGTGGGTTCTGGCCGCATCTGGCCAACCCCGAAGGAGGCATCATGCCCATCGCCGACACGGTGGACATGCTGATGGCATCCGGTGGTACCGCTGCCCTGACTGGCGTCATCGCCGTCGTCGGTGGCGTGCTCAGTGTCGTCCTGTCTAAGCAGGTCGTCGCACTGATCCAGCACGTCATCGATGTCATCGACGACCGCACGCTGGCCAGGGATCCCGAGCGCGCTCGCATCGTCGCAGAACTACGTCGAGCACGCCGCGGAACAGAAGTAACCGCCGGTTCAAAAAGCCCTCCCTCATTCGGTCAGGAGAGCTCCGTTGGTGAGGAGCTTCGTTCGGTGTCGTCGTTTTCGCTCCACTCCGCGTCGTGATCTCGTTCTGGCAGGCAATCGACGTCGTTTCGGCAGCGATCAGCAGGTTGGCCCGTGACCGGCACGTTCGTCGCGACGCGTGCGCCGCACGAGGAGCACAGCGATGTATCCGCCGGCAAGGGCAGCGATGACTTGCAGCGCGCTGACCGCCCCGCCGAGGCCCTGCAGGAGTGCGCCGATGGGGTCCTTTTCATTGACGGGTGCTGCGGCGATGAGGACGAGTGCGACTGCCAGGAATGGTCCGCGAAGGCGGCACGCTGCGGGCCTGCCCCATCGCGGTGTGAGACGGATCGCCAACGCGATCAGTGCCAGGGTGCCGCTGACTGCAACAGCCCACAGACCAAGTGGCGTCCCCACTTGCCTGGCCCATATTCCCGCCGCGACAACCGCCAGCGCGATGGCAATCCAACGCCAGGCGCGACGCGGCCGCACTCTCCTGCGCTTGGCTTCCCAGGTTCGACAACTTGTCACAGCGATACCTCCGGGGGTATCCTAAAGGTGTTGAGCGAGAGGAACTTCCGATGAGCGTTGCTGTGGATGCCACCCAGAAGCCGGTCTTGAATCGTCTGCGCCGTGCGCGTGGGCAGTTGAACGCGGTGATCGACGCCATCGAGAACGGCGGCAAGTGCCGTGACGTGGTGATCCAGCTCGCAGCCGTGTCCAGTGCGCTTGATCGTGCCGGATTCCAGATCATCTCGACTGCGATGCAGAAGTGCGTCACTGATGAGCAGGACGAGTCCGACCCGATGACGGTGGCGGAGCTCGAGAAGCTCTTCATGACCCTCGCCTGACCATTCAGGCCGGTCGTTCATCGACCCCGCCTGGATTAGTACCTAATCCGCTCGCGGCCGCCTGCTGGTCGCGAGCCTCATCGGTGTGCCCCGCGGGGCCCGAGCAGAAGGAGTCGACCATGTGTCGTGCAGTGACGTGCAAGAAGTGCGGGAAGGCGTCGTGGGCCGGTTGCGGCCAGCACGTGGACCAGGTGATGCGAGGTGTTCCAAAGTCGCAGCGATGCCAGGGGCACCAGAACGAACCGTCTTCGGGCGGGTTCTTCTCCCGCCTGTTCGGGAAGGCCTGATCATGGCGATCCCGGAGGTGTCGGTCGATGACCTCGACGTCCTCGTGGACCGGACGGTCCTCGATGTGCGGGAGCCGGATGAGTACGCCACAGGGCATGTTCCTGGCGCGCGGAACGTGCCGTTGGCGAGTGTGTGGGAGCGCGCTGACGAGCTGCGCACGGCCGGGCCGGTGCACGTGATCTGTCAGAGCGGTCGGCGCAGCGCGCAAGCCACGGAAGTGCTGTGGGCAGCGGGTGTTGAGGCGGTCAACGTGGTCGGTGGGACGTCGGCGTGGGTTGCGGCGGGGAAGCCGGTCGAGCACTGATGGAGCACCGGCATCAGCTCCTGATTCACGCGTTCGCGGAGGAGCCGGGTGTCCTCACGGCTGCGTTGCGAGTCGCCCGGCGCGCAGTGCAAAGCCTCGGATCAGACACGAGCGTGCAGGTCATCGTGCAGGGCGGCGCGGTTCGCGGGCTGGTGACGGATAGTGCGCATCTGGATGATCTGCTGACCACGATCGCTGGGTCCGGTGTCGACGTGTTGGCGTGTGCGAACAGCATGGAGCGTGTCGGTGTCGCAGCTGAGGCGCTATTGCCTGATGTGGGGACGGTGCCGGCGGCGGTGACGTACTTGACGCAGCAGCAGTGGGCTGGCGCTGCGTACGTGCGGATCTGATGCTGATCGGTGTCGCCGCGTTCGGGCTCTTCGTGGGCGCGGTCCTCGGCCTGGTCGGTGCGGGTGGCGCGATCATCGCCGTCCCGGCGCTGGTGTACGTGATCGGGGTGCCGGTCACGGAAGCGATGTCCACGTCGCTGGTGATGGCGGCGAGCTCCTCCGTCGCAGCTGTCCTCCCGAGGCTGCGGCACGGTATCAAGTGGCGAATTGCTGCGACGGTCGGTGCTGTCGGGATCCCGGCAGCGTTTCTCGGTACCGCGGTGAACGCGGCGCTGCCGCAACACGTGGTGCTCCTCGCGTTCGCGGCGTTGATGATCGCCGCGGGCGTCCAGATGCTCCGGCCCCGCCCGACCGCATCGGGCGAGCTCCTCGCGAGGGGTCGGTGGGTGTGGCGGGGGCTCCTGGTCGGCGTCGGGGTCGGGTTCCTCACGGGACTGCTCGGTGTCGGCGGCGGCTTCATCATCGTGCCGGCGCTGGTGCTGCTGCTGAACCTGCCGATTGGTGCCGCAATCGGCACCTCCCTGGTGATCACGATCGTCAACTCCATCGGCGGCGTCGCCGCGCACGCCGGGTCAGGATTTGTGGACTGGCCCCTGACGATCGCGTTCGCCGTCCCCGCGTTCGCAGCTTCCCTGATCGCGGCACGCTTCGCTGCCCGCATCAGCGGTAAGGCCCTGCAACGGGTGTTCGCAGCTCTCGTCCTCGCGATCGCCGTCCTCACCGTCGTCCGCACCGTGCTGACATGGTGAGCATGGGCCGTCGCATCATCCCCGGAGCGGCCCTGCTCACGGCGGTCGGGTTGCCCGCGGGATGCGCTCCAAGCGATGAGCTTGCCGTGCAGTACGGCGCCGGCGCTGGCGCCGAGGCGTTGGGGCAGCATCAGGTGATGACCCGGATCCCTGTTCCGGAGCGGGGCGCACCGGTCATGTTCTCCGCCCCGGAGGTGGGTGAGGAACCATCGACGCGGCGGCGTTCCCGCCCGGCGGTTCGTGGCCCAGCACGACGTCCCGTACCCGAATGTCCTCGATGCACGGGACGCGCCGGTCCGGACCGCCTTGCAGCGCTCGATCACAGCGAACGCGACCCCCACCACGGTGATCCTGGACCAGGACGGGCGCGTTGCCGCACGCATCCTCGGCGCCGCGACCAGCACCCAGCCCATCACCGCGATCGCCGCCGCATCATGACCGCGTTCTGACACCGCCCGCCAGTAACGCACGCCGGACCATCAACGCCGGACCGCCAGTGCGGCGACCTTCATCAGATCAGGAGCGCACCATGTCCAACTCTTCCCGTCACGACAGCGACGTCGTCGGTGTCACCCGCGGATCCCTGATCACGCTCGCGGTTGGCGCCGCGGTCTTCGCGGCTTCAATTGCCGCTGCCGGCACCATCTGCTTCGCCTGCTTCAATCCGGCTTTCCCCAGCTGAGCGAAGCCGGGGCCGCTGCACAAAAGAGGGGCTGCAATCCGACGCAATCGGATTCCAGCCCCTCTCGTTTGCTCACCTCGTCTGGTCAGGCGGTGGGCTCGGACGCCGGCTGTGCTGGCTCGAGGGCGCGGACTTGCGCGATGAGGTCCTCGAGCGCCGGCGCGGGCAGTGCGCCGGCTTGCCGGAACACCAGTTGCCCATCACGGAACGCCATCAGTGTCGGGATCGCTGTGATCCCCGCCGCTGCAGCGAGATCCTGCTCAGCCTCCGTGTCGACCTTGCAGAAGGTTACGTCCGCGTGCGTCTGGGATGCCTGCTCGAAGATCGGCGCGAACATCTTGCAGGGCCCGCACCACGAGGCCCAGAAGTCGACCAGCACGATGCCGCCGCCCTCGATCACCGGCTGCAACGTCGCCGCGGTCACCGCCTGCACGCTCACGCTGCGACCTCCTCATCGTGGCCCGGGCAGCGCTGCGCCGCCGGGACGTCCCACAGGGCGTCCTCGACGTGCTGGCCGCAGCCACCCCACGTCTCTTTCCCGCACTCGTCGCAGGTCACTCGAAAGCACATCACGGCTCCTTTCCGCTCGCCAAGATACCCCTAGGGGTATCATCAGGCAAGACTCCCGCGTGCAGCCGGTCGTCGAGCGCCTTATCTCGACAGGGTGGACAACATGATACCCCTGGGGGTATCGTCTGATTGGTTCCGATCGAAAGGGGAAGTCATGCTGCTGGAACGCTTCTACGACGAGGACCTCGCGCAGGCGAGCTACCTCATCGGATGTCAGGCCACTGGAGAAGCGGTGGTCGTGGACCCGCGCCGCGAGGTGCAGGTCTACCTCGACACCGCCGCGAAGAACGGCATGCGGATCGTCGCGGTCACCGAGACCCACATCCACGCCGACTACCTCTCCGGCACCCGCGAGCTCGCCCACGTCACCGGCGCCGAGGCGTACGTGTCGGGGGAGGGCGGCGTCGACTGGCAGTACGGGTTCGATGCGACCCGACTGTTCGACGGCGACGTCATCCAGGTCGGTAACATCCGGCTCGCCGCTCGGCACACGCCCGGCCACACTCCCGAGCACCTGGTGTTTCTCGTCACCGACGGTGCACTCACCGATGACCCGGGCTACCTCCTCTCCGGCGACTTCGTCTTCGTCGGCGACCTCGGCCGACCGGACCTTCTCGACGAAGCAGCAGGCGGTAAGGACACCCGCTTCCAGGGGGCGCAGGACCTCTTCGACAGCCTCAAGAACGTGTTGCTGGCGCTACCGGACCACGTGCAGATCCACCCCGCGCACGGCGCTGGGAGCGCCTGCGGGAAGGCGCTCGGGGCGATTGCGTCAACCACTGTCGGCTACGAACGCCTCTACACGTGGTGGGGTCCCTACCTTGCCGCCGACGACCGCGACGGGTTCGTCCGGGAACTCCTCGACGGCCAGCCCGACGCGCACGCCTACTTCGCCCGCATGAAGCGCGAGAACCGCGACGGCCCCGCTGTCCTCGGCCCGCTCCCGAACCTCGAAGCCGTCACCGCGCAGGATGCTGCCGCCCGTGCCGCCGATGGCGACGCGGTCCTGGTTGACACGCGTGCCGCTGCGGATGTTCGGGCCGGCACCGTGCCCGGCGCTCTCGCGATCCCCGCAACCGGCAAGACGGCCGCCTGGGGTGCATGGGCGATCGACCCCGAACGCGAGCAGCGGCCACTCCTGCTGCTCGTGGAGGACCACGAGCAGGCTGAGCACGTGCGGGACCACCTGATCCGCGTCGGCATCGACACCACCGCCGGCTACTTCACCTCCCTCGACGGCATCGAGACAGCACCATCCGAGACGATTGCACCGGACCAGATCGCGGACCTCGACGAACCGTTCCTCCTCGATGTGCGGGAGATGAGCGAGTACCACGCCGGCCACATCCCCGGCGCCACGCGCATCGGCGCGGGCCGTGTGCTTTGGGAAACCAGCCGGCTCCCGAGGGACCGCACGATCGTCAGCTACTGCCAGAGCGGCGCCCGCAACATCGTCGCCGCGCAGGCGCTGCGCCGTGCAGGATTCCCGGTCATCGAGGTCGATGGCAGCTACCTCGGCTACGCCCGCATGCAACAGCACGCCAACGCCGGAGCGGAACGGTAGGCGCACCCGACATTCAGCATCCGGTACCAGGCAGCCCCTCAGCTCTGACCCGCAACGGCGTCAGGGCTGAGGGGTTCTGTCGTGTGCGGAGCGCTTCGTCGCCGGTCTGCCGTCGAGGCGTGGTTGCTGCCGTACGGTGTCGAATCGTGTGCCGGCGCGCAGCACGACAGACTGGACGGTGGTGCGCCGAGGGCTGGTTAGCCCTGCAACTGACTGGGTGCGCCGGAACGGAGGTGCTGTGATCCTGGCTGCTGGCATTCCGAGCCCACCCGTTAACGGGTTCGCGATCGGACCGTTCGAGGTGCACTACTACGCACTGTGCATCCTCGTGGGCGTCGTCATCGCCTCCTGGGTCACCACAGCCCGACTCCGAGCCGTCGGCATCAACGGCGGCACCGTGATCGACATCGCGATCTGGGCCGTCCCGATCGCGCTCGTCGGCGGGCGGCTTTACCACGTGTTCACCCACCCCGGGGACTACTTCTTCCCCGGCGCGAACCTGTGGAACGTGATCGCGATCTGGGAGGGCGGACTTGCGATTTACGGCAGCATCCTCGCCGGCGTCCTCGGCGTCTGGATCGGCTGCCGCCGCACGAACACCCCGTTCGTTGCCCTCGTCGACGCGCTCGCGCCAGGGATGCTCTTCGCGCAAGCGTTCGGCCGTCTCGGCAACTACTTCAACCAGGAACTCTTCGGCGACCGCACCACCCTGCCCTGGGGACTGCAGATCCACACCAGCAGCCCAGCGTTCCCCGCAGGACTACCCGCCGACACCCTGTTCCAGCCACTCTTCCTCTACGAGCTGCTCTGGGACGCAGCCGGCGGTGCGCTGATTCTGCTGCTTGGCAAGCGCCTTCGACTGCCGCGGGGTGTTCCGATCGGGCTGTACTTCCTCTGGTACGGCGCCGGGCGCGCGTACCTCGAGACTCAGCGCCTCGACCCCACCGAGTTGGTCCTTGCGGGCATGAAGTTCAACACCATTGCCGCGATCACGTCCGCACTCGTCGGACTCGTCATCGTTCTCCTCGCCGTTCGGCGATCGCGACGACTGAATGACGGTTCTGGCCTGCTCATCGATGCAGCAGGCAAGAGCGCCAAGCCGCAGCCCGCGGACCACTCTCTGCGATGAGAGGGCCGCGCCCCGAGTAGCCAACTCGCGCGGAAGCATCATCGCCGGACGGTTCGCAGCCGGTTCGGGTCCTAGCCTGACTAGCTCTGGCTGAGGTCAACGGGCCCCGCTGACGGTGAGGATTGGCACTGTGGTGTGATCGGAACCGCACGGACGCCCAGGGGTAGGGAGGGACGCTGGTCCGATGTTCCTGCAGGTCGGTTTCGAATCAGACACGGATGCGCTCGCGTGGCTGCGCGACGGCTTCGAACCAGAGACGCCCATGGCAGCCCCTGGTTCGCACCAGCCGGACGATCACGCGTGACGCTGGCGCGCCGGGATTGAGCTGGAGGATCAGTCCGTCCAGACCGATGTTGCTCCGGCGTGGCCGATGATGATGACCTCGATCATCGAGACGACCCCAACGACGATCAGCAGCACCGGCCCGATGATGTTGATCGCGCGGACGGCGCCACGACCGGCGATGCGGTCGGTGCCGTACCGGTGCCACGCCCACCAGAGCACCAGAAACGCAAACACGGCGACCGACCACGGGAGCATCCCGTCAGCGAGTTCCGTGTGTCGTTCTAGGAGCGCAGTCTCCTTCTCCCGGTGCTCCAACCACTCACCTGACTGCGTCGCCAACGGCACGGACGCCAGCGCGACCAGGCCGATGATGGGCGCTCCGACAGCGAGCCAACGGCGCGCCCGCGGCCACACAGCGACGATGATTGCGGTGAGTGCTGCGACGGGAACCGCGACGGAGGTGAGGTGGACGAAGAGGGGATGCAGCGGGATCCCGCCGAACTGCCAGTCCATGGTGGCCTTTCACGGTCATCGGACGTGCCGAACGTCACGTCGGCAACTGTGCTTACTCAACCGGACGCCTCGCGGAACGGCCATACCCCCGCCGGTGTGACGTGAAATGGCTTCGTACGAGTTCTCACGTGAACGGCCCAGTCCGGGCCTGGTTCGCTGGTGGTCATGAGCCCTTCCGAGCCGCATGTCGGCGAAGCACACGTCGGGGATCTGTCGTCCCGTCTGAACTGGTTGCGCGCCGGTGTCCTCGGCGCGAATGACGGGATCGTATCGACTGCGTCGATCGTGGTCGGCGTTGCTGGCGCGTCGACGTCCGGCGCCGCGATCGCAACGGCTGGTGTTGCTGCCCTGGTTGGTGGTGCGATCTCGATGGCGCTCGGCGAGTACGTGTCGGTCAGTAGCCAGAGCGACAGCCAACGTGCGCTTATCGAGAAGGAACGCACCGAGCTGCGTGACGACCCGGAAACGGAACTCGAGGAACTCACGCAGCTCTGGCAGCAGCGCGGCTTGCAGCGTTCGACCGCCGCGCAGGTGGCTGCCGAACTCACCGAACGCGACCCGTTGGCAGCGCACCTGTCTACGGAACTCGGCATCGACGAGGACGCGGTCGTCAGTCCATGGCATGCCGCGTTCGCATCCGCAGGGGCGTTCGCGGTCGGTGCGATCCTGCCGCTGCTGGCGATCCTGCTACCGCCGGAGAGCATCCGGGTGCCGGTCACGTTCATCGTGGTCCTGATCGCACTCGCCCTCACCGGCGCGACCGGCGCGAAGATCGGCGGCGGCTCCATCCCCCGCGCCACAATCCGTGTCCTCATCGGCGGCGCACTCGCCCTCGCAGCGACCTTCATCATCGGCTCGCTCCTTGGCACCTCAGGAGCCGTCTAACACTGATCGTGCATCGAGGCACCACACTCCCACGCGACAGCCGCCGTGGAGGGCTCACGTCGACCTAATGATGAACCCGAATCATCGTGAGGTCGACGCCAGCTGCTCAGTCGAATAAGCGCAGTCGCCGTCGCCGTCGGATCCGGCACGGTGCCACGGCGGAGCTCCAGGTATGTCGAGGGCAGCGGCCATCACGCCGACGGCGGCGGCATGAGTGAGCGCCGCGATTCGCGCGTCGCGTTCGCGCTGCTGTGCACTCGACCCTGTCGCGCTGGGGAGCACCTGCCAGCCGGGTGGTAGCTGCCTTGAGACAGCGGCGGCAGCGGTGTCGACATCACGATCGACGCAGGTGAGCGGGACGGCGTTCTCCTGCGAGTCGCCGATCCGGGCGACCATGACGACCACCTGCACACTCATCACAGCAGTGTCACACGTTGCCAATCACGGGTGGTGGTGTCGGACGGTGAGCACGATGTTGCCGAACCGGCCCGGACGTTGGAACGCGCGTTGTGCGTCGGCGATCTGGTCGAGCGGGAACGTTTCGGCGACCAGCGGTCGGAGTTCGTCATGCTCGATTGCTGAGATGACCTGGGGAAACACATCGTCGGCCCAGGACGTTGTGCCGACGAGGCGGATGTCTCGAAGGTAGAGGCGGCGCAGGTCCAGCTCGACGATCGGCCCCGCGATCGCTCCGGATGTGACATAGGTGCCGCCGGAGACGAGCGCTTCGAGCACCGAACTGAATCCGGGACCAGCGACGTTGTCGATGACGACGTCGACGCGCAGGTCCCCGAGCGCTTCGATGAGGTCGGCGTCCCGATCGATGACGTCGGTGACGCCGAGATCACGCAGCGGTGCATGCTTCGATGCACTGGCGACAGCCACCACGTCAGCGCCACGACGAAGCGCAAGCTGGACCGCGGCTGACCCCACACCGCCCGCAGCGCCCGTGACGAGGACCCTGCTGCCCCGTCCAATGCCGGTGCGTTCGACCATGTTCTCCGCCGTGCCCGAAGAACACGGGATCGATGCCAGCTCCACGTCTGTCCAATTGGAATCAACGGGGAACGTTTCGGCGGCGGGTACGACCGTGTACTCCGCGAACGCACCGTCGCGGTCCGACCCAAACCACAGCGGTACCCCATTCCGGCGTTGGGTCAGCATGCACGAGCGCACGAGAACGCGGCGCCCCTGCAAGGTCGGCGCCACACCAGCGCCGACGGCTACGACAGTGCCGCAGCCATCGGCGCCTTGGATCAGTGGGAAGACCGTCGCTCCGTTGTACCCACCTGGCTGCTTCGCGCTGATCGGATGCGCATCCGCGGTGCCGCTGCGGACATCACGGCTGTACCAACCGAGCCGCGTATTGATGTCCGTGTTGTTCACTCCCGCTGCGCTGACACGGATCAGCACTTCCTCCGACCCGACAGGAGGAACCGGGACCTGCGTGACCTGCACCATCTCGGGACCACCAATACCGGTCGTCACGACGGCACGCATTGTCTGCAGCTCCGTCATGCTCCACTCCCTACCGGATGTAGTTGCGGATACCCATCGATCAGAGCCTGCGGAGCTGCGGCCGGTGGGGCGCTCTCTGTGGGCGGAGTCGAATCGTCGTAGCGGAGGAACACGACGATCCGATCGTTCGCTTGCCCGACGAAGAGCCCAACGGCACCGTCCTCCCACCCGGACAGATTCGTTGCCCCGGTGCTCTGCAACGCATCCGTCGCCCTCCCGGTGAGCGCTGGAATAGACCCCTTCGGGGCGCTGGGCCGGTCAGCACCCGCGGGCAGGCGAACGAGCGCGGACACGAATCGGCCGTTCCGAGACGCCGATGACCGTAGCCGTTCCGTACCCTGCGGCAGAGTGATACCAGTTCGGGCTTCCACCGTGCTCAGCGGAGTCGCCGTGCACAGCCCGATGCGTAGGCAGTCTCCAAGGGGTCCCGGGTGCGCTGCCCGAGCGACGATCACCCATCCACCGCCGATGAGCACCGCGACGAGGAGTGCGGACAATGCGGCGAACGCCACCATCAGCTGCACCACTGCGGCGGTCCGGGCCGTAGCCTCACGTCCCACCACGTGTTGAACTGGGGGGAGCTGCTGCACCCGTTCGAGCTCTCGGGCAGCAGCACGAGTGAGGTCAGGCAGAGGCGTGCGTGTTTCTTGGAGTGCGGCGCCTGGCGGGAGCGGTTCGACGGCCAGTGACGAGTCGCGGTGGAACCCACGCATGACAACGGCCCGCGCGGTCGCCTCCATGACGGTCGGCGCCTCGATGGCAACGACGCGTCCTGACTGGCTGACTCGAAACACGGGCATCCCACAACCCTCGCCGTTCCGCCGGAGCTGTGCGGCGACTGATACAGAAACGAAACACAGACACTGAGCTCGCTTTCTCGGCATCGCGACACCTGACGGCGAAGAAGATACGTACGCGCCGCCGCTCGCTGGTGCATACTGGTGGAGTCTTCGGACCCGGCAGTGGGGCTTGCCGAACCCAACCTCGACACTCGTCGACAACAGTCCCTATCTCAGCTGGTCGCGCTTGTGCGCGCCTGAGGTAGGGAGACGACATGGGACAAGCAGCATCGGACGGCCCGGTCGTCGTCGGCGTGCAGGCTGGTCAGGTACGCGACGTCGTCACGGTCGCAGCGCAGATCGCGGAACGCTTCTCTGTTCCTCTCGTATGCGTGACCGTCGACCCGGCGCTCCTGTCAGCCGGGAACCGAGCGGACGGGTCCGAGATCATCGAACCGATCGATCCAGACTCGGCGGACGCCAGGCCGACGGATCTTCCTGACGCGGATCGGGCAGTCATCGACCAGATCGCCGCTGTCCATTCAGCCGAAGTCACGGTGCTGACGAAGGTCGGCGATCCCGGGCGCGCACTGGCCGCGGTCGCCGAAGAGCACGACGCGTTGATGATCGTGGTCGGTACCCAGACCGGTCGGCGGCGGATCACGGAGTTCTTCAACGGGTTGGTCGCGGCGCGGCTTGCGCATCAGCAGCACCGTCCCGTTCTCGTGGTCCCCGTGGACCCGGTGGGGTTCGATGACCCGCTTCCGTGGGATGCGTCGTGAGTGGCGCACTGGTGCTCCTTCGGCACGGTGAGAGCACCACGAACCAGGCCGGGACCTTCACCGGCCTGGTCGACGTACCGCTCACCTCCCGCGGCGAGGAGCAGGCCCGACAAGCCGGCCGGCTTCTCGCCGCGCACCACGTGATCCCGGACCTGATCCTCACGTCGACGTTGCAGCGGGCCGTGCACACAGCGGACCTCGTCAGTGACGTCCTCGGCCGGGATATCCCGACTACCGCGGTGTGGGAGTTCAACGAACGCAACTACGGCGCGCTCACCGGGATGACCAAGGCGGCAGCTCGCGCTGCGCTCGGTGAAGTCGAGTACATGCGACTGCGCCGTTCCCGGGACGGCCGACCAGCACCGATGCCACTCCGGCAGTGGCTCACCCTTCGGCGGAGCCCAGCCCTGCGGGGCCTTGGCCGGGCGGCGGTCCGGCGGACGGAAGCACTCTCCGACGTCATCACCCGCATCCGTCCGGTGCTGCACGACCGGCTTTTTCCTGCGGTGGCTGCGGGGCGGATGGTGTTGGTCGTCGCGCACGGGAACTCGCTGCGGGCGCTCTGCGCCTGCATAGATGACCTGTCGGATGCGGAGCTGGCGGAGCTGAACCTGCCCACCGGGCAGCCCTTGCTGTACCGGCCGAACGGCGCCGGTTCGTTGCAGCCGCGGGGCGGGAAGTACCTCGACCCTGCATCACACCACGCCGCGGCGCTCGTCGCGGCAGAAGGCGGAACATGACCACCCGAACGGACACCCCGATGCCCGATGATCTGCTCCCACCCGACCCCGACGTCGATGTCTCCGACCCGCGACCGGTCACGCGGCCCGTGCACCTGCGCTGGCGCTACCTCGGCCTCGTCGCCGTTGGCGGTGCCGTCGGCACCGCGCTCCGCGACGTCATCAGCAGCCTCCTGCCAGCGGATGGTGGGGTGAGCTGGTCGATCTTCTGGATCAACATCGCCGGCGCGCTGCTGCTCGGTCTGCTCCTGGAAGCGCTCGCGCACCGCGGACCCGACCAGGGCCGCCGCCGCATCCTGCGGCTCCTCCTCGGCACAGGGGCCCTCGGCGGGTTCACCACCTACAGCACCCTCGCCGAGTCCACCTCCGCGCTGTTCTTTAACGGGCATGGCCTTGCGGGCACTGGGTACGCACTTCTGACCATCCTGTCCGGTGCGATCGCGACCGCCTGCGGGCTCGTCGTCGTGTCCTGGATCCGCCCCCGGGAGGTGCGCGCATGAGTCCGCTCTTGGTCCTCGCCGTCGCGTTCGGTGGTGGTGCCGGTGCCGCCGGCCGGTTCCTTCTCGACGGGCTCATCAACACGGGTCGGCAGTTCCGGCTCCCGGTCGGGACGTTGACGATCAACATCACCGGGTCGCTGCTGCTCGGCATCATCGTCGGCGCCGTCACCCACCTCGGTGCGGTGCCGGTTGCGGTCCTTGGCACCGGGGTGATGGGCGGGTACACCACGTTCAGCACCGCCAGCTTCGAAACCGTTCGCCTCGCCCGCAGCGGCCGGATCAACGCCGCCGCCCTCAACGGTCTCGGGATGCTCGTCGTCTCCGTCGCCGCAGCGATCGCCGGAATTCTCCTCGGCGGTGCCCTATGACCACACCAACTCCCGAATCGGAGGCCCTGATGCACTTCGGCGTCACGATCGAGATTCCCCGCGGCAGCGGCAACAAGTACGAAGTCGACCAGACCACCGGTCGCATCCGGTTGGACCGGGCCGTGTTCACCAGCATGGTGTTCCCGCAGGACTACGGCTCGATCGACGACACCCTCGGCGCGGACGGCGATCCACTGGACGCGCTCGTGCTCCTGCCCCGTCCCACGTTCCCCGGCGTCGTCATCGACGTCCGTCCGGTCGGGATGCTGCGCATGGTCGACGAGAACGGCGACGACAAGATCCTCACCGTCCCCAACGGCGACAACCGGTTCGACCACGTGCAGGACGTTGTCGACGTTCCCGAGCACACCCGGGCCGAGATCGAGCACTTCTTCTCCCACTACAAGGAGATCGAGCACGGCAAGCACGTCACCACCAACGGGTGGGCCGACCGTGCCGCCGCGGAAGCAGTCATCCGCACCGCGCAAGAAGCGCACACCCGGCACCCCTGACCGCGGCGCCTCACAGACCGCCGCGGGGAGGCAACTGGCGCCCAGTGATCGCCAGGAGGTCGTCCCTCCGCCTCCCCGCGGCCCAGCCCACACCAGCACTACTCGACGCACGACCCGAACGAAGGAGCGTCACCATGAACGACTACATCAGCGGCACCCACCACCACGGCACACCGCAGGGTGAGTACGTCACCCACCACAACCACCCGGTCGGTATCGAGTCGGTGCATGGCAGCCGCATCCTCGACTCCCGCGGCTACCCAACCGTCCGCGTGTCCCTCGAGCTCGAAGACGGCCGCACCGTCACCGGCGACGCCCCCGCCGGAGCATCCACCGGCGCGCACGAAGCCCGTGAACTCCGCGACGGCGGCACCGCGTTCGGCGGCCGCGACGTCACCCAAGCACTGCACATGATCGACACTGAGATCGCGGGGCTCCTCACCGGCCGATCCTGGATCGCGATCGGGCAGATCGACGCGGCCCTCGCGGAGCTCGACGGCACGAGCGTGTGCGCCCAAAAAGGCCGATCGATAGCGGGTCGGCTTTTCTCATGTCCACTCCAAGCCGTACACTGGAGCTGCCTCGGGTGAAGTGCGTCTCTTCCCCGGATGGCGACCAACCGCGATACGTTCGCCAACACGCAGCAGAACTGAGTAAACAGCCGGACCCCCAGGGCCCGGCTTTTTTCATGCCCAGAAGACGCCACGCACCCTGCGTCGTGCAACCACCACCGCTGAATGACGAAGCTGCGACCCATCCGGCCAGAGGCATAAAGCGCACGACCCTGTCGACACGCACCGACACCACGAACCCCCGCGCAACCCGCGCGGGTCTGGCCGGGCTCGGCCAACCCCTCAAGGAGGACAGCCATGCTCACGACGGAAACCGTCATCGAGATGGCGGCGAACTCCGGCGCCAACGCACCCACGCTGATCGCATGCGTCCTGTTCGTCTGGACCGTATCCAGCCACAAGCGCACCAAGCGGGTCGTGAAGATCCTCAACGCAATCGCGCGGGTCTTCAACCGCCGGAAGTAAAAATTGCGCCTGCCGAGTCTGCGGGGAGAGCTCTGTCCTAAAGACGTACCACAAACCTCCGATTCCGCTACAAGTAAGCCCGAGCACGTCGGACCCTGGCTCGGAGCGGCGAGCCTTGTTGCGAAACTCAGTCCCAGAATCTACGTGCCGCTACCGTGCCTGTCGGTCGAGTTTCGATACGTTCTTCCCATGGGTCACCTCCTCGGGTACGCGCGCGTGTCCACCACCGACCAGGACGCGTCGCTACAGATCGACGCGCTCAACGCTGCCGGCTGCTACCGAGTGTTCGTTGACACCATGTCTGGGTCGCCCCAGCACCGACCCGAGCTCGACAAGCTCCTCGACCGGCTCCGCCCCGGGGACACCCTCGTCGTCTGGCGACTTGACCGGCTCGGCCGGTCCATCCGGCACCTCATCGACCAGTTGCACGGCCTCGCCGAGCGCGGGATCGGGTTTCGGTCACTGCAGGAGACCATCGACACCACCTCGCCCGGTGGCCGGCTCGTGTTCCACGTCTTTGCTGCGTTGGCGGAGTTCGAACGGGATCTCATCAAGGAACGCACCAACGCCGGCCTCGCCGCCGCGCGAGCCCGCGGCCGCACCGGCGGCCGGCCGACACGGCTTTCCGCAGACCAGGTGCGCACCGCGCGACGGCTCTACGAGCAGCAGGACATGACCGTTGCGCAGATCGGCGACGTTCTCGGCGTCAGCCGCACCACCATCTACCGGGCTCTCGCCCGCCACGCTGAACCAGTCACCGCGAGGCGGTCCAAGCCCTCACCGAACCTGTAGCCAGCACTCGACGCGCGCGATTGAGCGCGACGCTGATCGCCGCGAAAACGACGACACAGAGCGAAGCTGCTCACAAGCAGAGCTGACTCAACGAGAACGGGCGGGACGACTAGTGGTCGTCCCGCCCGTTCTCCGTCGGCTTACGCCAGGCCCGCAGCCCTCAAGACTGCGAGCACTACCGGAGCCAGTTCGTGTACGAGACACGCGTACGCGAGCACCACTACCGCGTTCTCGTACGCGCCGCCATTACGGCCAACGTTGGACATGTTCGTACAGTCAGCGATACGATTGACACGTCCGATCAACTTTTTCAGCATGTTTTCCATGTTTGATTTCCTTGGTTTGACATTTATTGCGAAAATGATTCGGCCTCCCCGGCGTGCGCTAACACGTCGATTCCGGGAGGTCGTTTCATGTCCCCGAGGGGGGGCTTCTCATTCTACCGGGGACTCCTCCATCTGAGAGTGGGTGTGTAGAAGTTCCTCATCCCTTCCGTGTCGTGATCCCGTCCGGAGGCGCGGTCGATCCGCATGTACATGCCGATCGGTGGGCGAACCCACTGATTAAATTGGCTTCAGAAAGTATTACAAGCAAGTAGTTATCCACAAGAAAACTGGACCTTTAGGCCGTTCCGTGACTCCGGACGCCACGCTCCGCACTCTCACTGGAGGTAACGTCGGGGTGTACGCCGGCCGTCGCTCTGGGCTCGCTCCACTGCTCTGTAGACGGTCGCGCGAGCGACGTCGAACAGTTCGGCCAGCTCGGCTACGGTGTGCTTCGGTGCGCCATCCTCGTTGACCTCGCGTCGCATCGCGACCAGAGCCCGCTCCCGGTTCGGGGTCAACTTCGGGGGCCGGCCTTGCAGTCGGCCCTTCGCCGCCGCGACTCGCAGACTTTCCCTGGTGCGCTGGCGGATGAGGTCGGCTTCGAACTCAGCCACCATTCCGAGGACGTTAAACAGCAGTCGGCCCGCCGGTTCCCGGAGGTCGTACACGGCTCCACCGATGCTGAGCTTCGCGCCCCGATCGGTCAGGTCCGACACGATGCTCGTCGCATTGACAAGGCTCCGAGCCAGCCGATCAAGCTTCGTCACGACCAGCGTCGTGCCACCACAGCAGGCAGCTAGCGCCGTATCGAGACCGGGACGGTCACGATTCGTTCCCGAGAGCCCGTGGTCGACATAGATCCGTGACTCCGGCACGCCGAGCGCCGTCAGGGCCTCACGCTGCTCGGTGAGGTCTTGACCGTCCATCGAGCACAGGGCGTAACCAACGAGTTGTCCGTTCATGCCGGGGAGTCTCGCATGACGGCCGGTCACTGAGACGAGTTTCGGACGGGTCTATCGGACGGGCTCAGAACGGCGTGTCGCGAGTTTTCGAGAGTGTCCGGACGACGTTCGTCTTAGGGACGCCCACTCGGGGGCCCTTCCGCGCATAGAGGGTGTGCGGGTCCCCAGTGGCCCGTGGGAGCGCGACTGGCGTATCAGTCTGAGACTCGGTTCGCGAGCCACGTACAACAGTGGGTAGGCGTACTGCCTACCTCACAGAGAGGTAGTAACCCATGGAGAAGAAGAAGAAGGTCTTCGCGTTCAGCGTGGAGACGACTGTAACGGGGACGCCGCGGCCGCCACGCCGGCCGGCCACGTCGAGTGAAGTCGTCGCCGTTGTGAGTCTCGTGACCACGTTGGTGAGCATCGCCGTCACCGTGACGGCACCGCTCCTCACGAGCTGACCTCTGGGTACTCGCCGGGGCCCGCCTGTGGGGGACACGCTCTCCACAGGCGGGCCGCGGTTGAGGTCGGCTTACGCCGCCCGGCAGCTCGGGCACCGGTCCACATCCTCGGCCGAGCAGCCCCATGCGTAGGACTCGGCGTCACCACATCCGGTCGCACTTCCCCTATCGAGCGTCTCCAGCGGCGGCTACGTTCTTGGTATGGCTACCCGAGATGAGCTGCTGAACGAGGCGATGATTGCGCACCAGCGCCGTACGGACGAGCGCGCGCGAGAGCAGATAGAGGCTGAGCGTGAACAGGCGGCCCGCGCCGTTCGCTTTGTGGAGGACTACAAGGAGCAGTGGAACCACTACCTCGGCGAGAAGCTGTTCAGCTATGCGGCCGCGCCCCATGCGCAACGCGAGTGGTTCGTCTCCGGGCAGTCTCTGGCCGAATACGACCTCACCGAGTCGGGCGGTCTCCGGTACGAACAGCGGAGCACGCAGCAGAGGGCTGGAAAGTTCTTCGTTGCGACGTGGATCAGCAATGATGCTGTTCTCAGCCTGCACGTTGACGGGTTCGGCCAGCCGGAGGGGATGTTCGTCAACATCGATGGCTTTGCCCCACAGTCGGTCACCGACCTGGCCGATGTGGGCGAGGAGGTTTCGCGTCAACGGACGAGCAGCGCCCGCTCCTGACTCCCAGTCAGCGGGCCGGCTTACGCGTCACGCTGCCGACGTCGCTGACGTCGCTGACGAGACGTCTCTTCCTCGCCGAACGCTTTGAGCAGCACTTCCTCTAGCTCATGCGCAAGCTTCTGAGCTGACTCCGCGAAGGTCAGTTCAGCCTCGGGCTGTCCCACACGTTCGTCAGCCTGGTCGATGGTCGCGTCGCGGACGAGATGCTGTTTGTCCTTCGGAAGGAAGGTCGCGTACTCGTGAGCGCGATACTGGGCGGTCCGCACGTCCTCCAAGGTGGCCTTTGTGACTGCGATCGTGCCCCAGTCCCAGTCGATCCCGGCATCTGAGTAGGACATATTCGCGACCCCGACCAGTGTTCGGTGGTAGGCCCAGAGCGCGCGCGACGCCTCGTCGCGGCGCTTCCACAGGGCCAGCGTACGATTCGAACGTCCTGTGACGTAAGCGGCAGCGATGCCGCTTCCAAGGCCCGCGATGATCGCGACAGCGTACGTCCAGTAGTCCAAGCTGAGGGCGCTGGCGGCGACGGCGATTTGGTGCATGCAGAGACATTGCCAGAGTGACGGGGCGCTTGACTAGCCAACAGAACCCTGCTGCGCCCGACAGGTGGGGCACCAATTGACGTGCTCTGCTGCAGCACCAGGGCTCCCGCTTCCCAAGAGTCGAAACGAGCACGTAACACGCCGCCGTCGGGTGCAACTACCGCGAGCCAGTGCGGCGTCGGCAGCGCCTCGCGTCGTGGGGGTCGCACGTGCCATCGAGCACCCGATCGTTGCCTCCGCGCTGGACCAACCAGGCGCCGAGCAGCCCCGCCTGATGCAATGCATGAACCACGGACCCTGAGCGGGGGTATTCGGAAGGCTGCGGAGGCACCGCAGAGTCCCGCTTCGCACAAACCTCACGTCGTCCGCGGTAGTCCGCGCATAGATTGCGAGAAGCTTCGAACGCTTCGGGGTACCCCCTCCACGAACCTGGCCATCCTTCGGAGATGCACACTCCGCCCGGAAGGCGGACACAATGTCGACACCACCCCGCACCGTCCCGCTCATCAGCATCGCGGTCGCCGCCATGGTATTCGCGCACGTCGGTCTCGTCGTCGCGATGTCCGTGTTGTCGCCTCAGCCGTGACCCCTACTTCGCGCAGTGCGCGCGGCAGGTGCTCGGCCTGCTGCTGGCCAATCCACCGAAGTTGACGGGCTGAGCCTGGTGACCCGCGCCCTCGGTGAGCGTGCGGGTCATCAGCTCATCGCGGTGCGCTGGCGCCACCCGCCGCCACTGAGGTCGGGGCCGTCGGCGCCGTCGCGTCCCAGTGCCTCGTCATGTCTCCTGCCGTCGAAGCGTCGCCTGCGCATACAAACTGTCGCTCCGCCACAAGGCGACACTTTGCGCGCTCAGGCGACACTTTGAGGCTGCGCGCACACCTGCGCCTACTGCGGCATGTCGACGAACCGCGAGAACATCCCGTGGAACGCCACGGTGATGGTGTCCGTCGGTCCGTTACGGTGCTTTGCCACGATCAGGTCCGCCTCACCCTGACGCGGGTTGTCCTTCTCGTACGCCGACTCACGGTGCAGCAGGATGACCATGTCGGCGTCCTGCTCGATCGAGCCGGACTCACGGAGGTCGGAGATCGCCGGCTTCTTGTCGGCACGCTGCTCCGGACCACGGTTCAGCTGCGACAGGGCGATGACGGGCACCTGGAGCTCCTTGGCCATCAGCTTCAGGGCACGCGAGAACTCGGAGACCTCTTGCTGGCGGCTCTCGACCTTCTTGCCCGAGGTCATCAGCTGCAGGTAGTCGATCACCACGAGCTTCAGGTTGTGCTGCTGCTTGAGTCGACGGCACTTGGCGCGGATCTCGACGAGCGTCATGTTGGGGGAGTCGTCGATGAAGAACGGGGCGTCGTTGATGCGACCGCGGGTCTGCGCGATGGTGGTCCAGTCGCGGGAGTCCACGGTGCCCTTGCGCATGTTCTGCAGCGGCACGCTGGTCTCGGCGGAGAGCAGACGCATCGCGATCTCGGCGCGACCCATCTCGAGCGAGAAGAAGGCGGCGGTCTGGTCGTGCTTGATCGCGGCGGCGCGGCACAGGTCGAGCGCCAGCGTCGACTTGCCCAGTGCGGGGCGCGCGGCGACGATGATGAGCTGTCCGGGGTGGAAGCCGTTGGTCAGGCCGTCGAGCTGCGCGAACCCGGTCGGCACGCCCGTCATCTGGCCGTCGCGGCCCTTGGCGGCCTCGATCTCGTCGAGCGCGGCGGAGATGGCGTCGGTCAGCGGGACGTAGTCCTCGGTCTGCACACCACCGGCGACGTTGTAGACCTCGGCCTGCGCGCTGTTGACGAGGTCGGTGACCTCACCCTCAGACGCGTAGCCCATCTGCACGATGCGGGTGCCGGCGTCGACCAGACGACGGAGCACGGCCTTCTCGGCGACGATGCCGGCGTAGTAGCCGGCGTTCGCGGCGGTCGGCACCATGCTCGTGACGCTGTGCAGGTACTCGGCGCCGCCGGCACGGGACAGCAGGCCGGTCTTGGTCAGCTCGTCGGTGACGGCGATGACGTCGGTGGGTTCACCGTGCGAGTAGAGCGACAGGATGGCGTCGAAGATGACCTCGTGCTTGGGGACGTAGAAGTCCACACCGCGGGCGGTCTCGATGACGTCGGCGACGGCGTCCTTCGACAGGAGCATGCCACCGATGGTCGACTGCTCCGCGAGCATGTCGTGCGGCGGGGTGCGTTCCATGCCGCGGTCCGCGTAGTCCTGCGGTGCGGGCTCAAGATGTGCGATCGACACACGCTCTCCTCTGTTGACGACACGGACCTGAACCGGCGGGACAGCACCCACCGGCCGGAACCCGCACCCCTGTTTCTACCCCCGGCGACCGACATCCCCGAGTCGCTCGCCCAAGCTACGGCCCAGAGTTATCCCCAACAAACGGCCCTGTGGATAACTCTGTGGAGAGGCTGCGGAACACGCCGGAACGCTGTGTGGAGAACTGTGGACGAGCCTGTGGACAAAGTGGCGTGCGAACACACTTTCGACCACTTGACCTGGGGTTTTCTGTTGCACACCGTGTGTGGAAAAGTGGGGTTCAAGTGCCCCTTGAAGGTTCCGATTTGACACGTTTCCACTGTGTAAAACGACTTGACAAGCACCCCTCCTGTGGGAAGAGTTCTCGGCCCGTTCCCAGCAAGCGTGACCCCGTCTGAACCGTAACCAGCCAGCCCGAGTCGAGCCGCGCCTCCAGGCCCGTGACCATGTCGGCGACAGCCGTAGGACAAGCCGCGCGACCGCCCCCGGAACGCAACGACGGGCGGGCCTCCCGGAGGAGACCCGCCCGTCGTGGAGCGGAACGTCAGTGCTACTTGGCAGCGACGACCTTGAGCGAGATCACGGCAGTGATGTCCTCGCGCAGGCGCACGGTGGCCTCGTGGTCACCGACGGTCTTGATGGTCGCGGGGACCTCGACCTTGCGCTTGTCGAGCGAGCCGACGCCCTGCGCCTGGACGGCGTCAGCGACGTCGCCCGGACGGACGGAGCCGAACAGACGACCGTCCTTGCCGGCCTTGACCGACAGGGTGATGGTCGCGTTCTCGAGCTTCATCTTGAGGTCCTGTGCCTCTTCGATGGTGGCGAGCTCGCGCGCGGTACGCGCGGCACGGATCGACTCGACCTGCTTCTCGCCGCCCTTGGACCACGCGACAGCGAAGCCCTGGGGGATGAGGTAGTTGCGGGCGTAGCCGTTCTTGACGTCGACGACGTCACCAGCGGAACCGAGGCCGGAGACCTCGTGGGTGAGGATGAGCTTCGACATGTGTCGACCTCCGATCAGCGGCCGGAGCCGGCGTAGGGGAGGAGCGCCATCTCACGGGCGTTCTTCACGGCACGGGCGATGAGGCGCTGCTCCTGGACGGAGACGCCGGTGATGCGACGGGCGCGGATCTTTCCACGCTCCGAGATGAACTTGCGAAGGGTCGCAACGTCCTTGTAGTCGATGACGCCGACCTTGATCGACTTCGCGGGAGCAGCGTTCTTGCCGCCCTTGCCGCGAGGCTTCCGGCGGTCGCCGGTGCTCTTTCCAGCCATAGTGATTTGTCCTTAGAAGAAAAGTTGTGTGTCCGTCGGAACGCTGAGGATCAGAACGGGGTCTCGTCGTCGAAGTTGCCGCCGGGGGTGCTCCACACGTCGTTCGACTGTGCGTTGCCGCCACCCTGCTGGCCACCCTGGGGAGACCAGGGCGCGTCCGACTGACCGCCACCGTTGTTGTTCCAGTTGCCGCCGCCGTTGCCCGCGGGGGCGCTGGCGCCGCCGCCGACCTGGCCACGACCGCCGCCACTGCCACCCGCTGCACGGGTGATCTGTGCGGTCGCGTAGCGGAGCGACGGGCCGATCTCGTCGACCTCGAGCTCGATGCTCGTGCGCTGCTGGCCCTCACGGTCCTGGTAGGAACGCTGACGCAGACGACCCTGCGCGATGACGCGCGAGCCCTTCGTCAGCGACCCCGCCACGTGCTCGGCGAACTCGCGCCACACACTCGCGCGGAGGAACAGCGCATCGCCGTCCTTCCACTCGTTCGCCTGACGGTCGAACGTGCGAGGGGTCGACGCGATGGTGAAGTTCGCCACGGCGAGCCCGTTCTGCGTGTACCGCAGCTCGGGGTCCGCGGTGAGGTTGCCCACCACCGTGATGACGGTTTCGCCGGCCACGGGTTACTCGGCGCTCGCGGTCGCGGTTGCGGAGGCGTTGGCGGCCTTGCGGGCCGCGCGAGCCTCGTCACGCTGCTTCTGGGCGGCGACCTGCGCGATGCCCTCTTCAGCGCGGAGGACCTTCGTGCGGAGCACGGCCTCGGAGAGACCGAGCTGACGGTCGAGCTCCTTGGCGGCCTCGGGCGACGACGTGAAGTCGACGACGGCGTAGATGCCCTCGGACTTCTTCGCGATCTCGTAAGCGAGCCGGCGACGGCCCCAGACGTCCACGTTGTCGACGGTGCCACCCGCGTTGCGGATCACGGCCAGGAACTTGTCCAGGCTGGGAGCGACGGTGCGCTCATCGATCTCGGGGTCGAGGATCGCCATCAGTTCGTACTGGTGCATGCGGAACCCACCTCCTCTGGTCTCAGCGGCCCCGGGCGGTTCCCGGGGCAGGAGGGTTGATGCATGTGCCCCAGACCACGCAGGTGCGCGAGGGGCAACCTGGGTAGCCTACCGGACTGCCTGGAGGCGCGCCACCGGCCTGTGGAGAGCGGTCCGCCCGTCAGGCGGTCGCGTCCCAGGCGCCGGTGTCTCAGGCGCTGGCGTCGCCTCGGGCGCTCCACCACTCGCGCAGGCGCTCCTCGGCCGTCTCCGGCCCGAGGGGTCCTTCGTCCATCCGGGCCTCGAGCAGGAACCGGTAGGCCTCGCCCACGGCACGCCCCGGCGGGATGTCGAGGATCCGCATGATGTCGTCGCCGGTCAGGTCCGGACGGATCGACTCCAGTTCCTCCTGCTCGGAGAGGGTCTTGATGCGGTCCTCGAGGTCGTCGTAGGCGAACGCCAGCCGGTCGGCCTTGCGGCGGTTGCGGGTGGTGACGTCCGAACGGGTGAGCTCGTGCAGCCGTTCGAGCTGGGGTCCGGCATCACGGACGTAGCGGCGGACGGCGGAGTCGGTCCATGCGCCCTCGGTGTACCCGAAGAAGCGCAGGTGCAGCTCGATCAGGCGGGACACCGCGGCGATGGTGTCGTTGTCGAAGCGGAGCGCACGGAGTCGCTTCTTCGCCATCTTCGAACCGACCAGGTCGTGGTGGTGGAAGCTCACGGCGCCGCCGGGCTCGAGCTTGCGCGTCGCGGGCTTGCCGATGTCGTGCAGCAGCGCCGCGAGCCGCAGCACGGTGTCCGGGGGATCCCCGGCGTGCCGCTCGGCCTCGTACCCGATGGCCTGCTCGAGCACGGTGAGCGAGTGCTCGTAGACGTCCTTGTGGTGGTGGTGCTCGTCGACCTCGAGCCGCATCTCGGGCAGCTCGGGCAGGAACCGCTCGGCGAGTCCGGTGTCGACGAGCAGCCGGAGACCGGGGACCGGGTCGTCCGTGTTGAGCAGCTTGACGAGCTCGTCGCGGACCCGCTCGGCGGACACGATGTCGATCGACGCGACGAGCTCCTGCATCGCGGCCCGCACGTCGTCGTCGACGGTGAAGCCGAGCTGGGAGGTGAACCGTGCGGCGCGCATCATCCGCAGGGGGTCGTCGCGGAACGAGACGACCGCGGTCTGGGGCGTCCGGAGCCGTGCGGCGAGCAGGTCCTCGACGCCGCCGTGCACGTCGACGAGCTCGCGCGCCGGCAGCCGCAGGGCCATCGCGTTGACGGTGAAGTCGCGACGGAGCAGGTCGTCCTCGATGGTGTCGCCGAACGCGACCTCGGGCTTGCGGGTCTCGCCGTCGTAGACGTCGCTGCGGTACGTGGTGATCTCGACCTGTTCGCCGGCGACCCGTGCGGCGATGGTGCCGAACTGGCGACCGACGTCCCACGTGGCGCTCGCGATGGGCTCGACGATCCGCAGGATGTCGTCCGGCCGGGCGTCGGTGGTGAAGTCCAGATCGGTCACCGGACGGCCGAGGAACGCGTCACGGACGGGGCCGCCGACGAGGGCGAGTTCGTGTCCGGCGTCGGCGAAGGCCCGAGCGAGGAGGTCGACGGGCTCGGTGGTGGCGAGTGCGTCGAGTCGTTCGACGGCCTGGGCAACGGACTGCATGACGGTGCTCATCCTCCCAGATCGAGGCCCCGAGTTCTCCACAAGCCGCGCGCGCACGGGACCTGTTCATGGTCGCGCCTCATACACTCGTGCTCGGCCCGAACCGACCCCGTGGCCCGCTCCCCGTATGCAGATGCTCCGCACCACGCTCGCCGCAGCCGCGTCGACCCTCGTCGCGCTCGGCCTGGTCGTCGCGCCCGTCACCTTCGATCACGCCTCGGCGTCCACGGCATCCGCCGCCAAGAGCCAGGTGGCCGATCCCGCCGCCGCCGACGCGGGCAAGGCGACCATCTCCATCGCCCCGGCGAACCGAGGCGTCGTCCAGCGCGACCAGGACCTCACCCTCTCGGTCACCGTCACGAACGACACCGACGCGGCCCTGCCCGCCGGCACCGCCGAGTTCGACATCTTCCGCTCGGTGAGCACCCGCGACGTGTTGGCGAGCTGGCTGAGCGACACCACCACGACCGGTTACCTCGGCGCCCCGATGGACTCGGTCGACATCCCGGCGATCCCGGCGCACCGTTCGGTCACCATCGACTCGGTCGACATCGTCTCCGGCAACGTGGCGCTCGGCGGGTACTCCTCGTTCGGTGCCCGACGCATCGCTGCCGAGTACACGGCGGGCGACGCCTTCGCCGTGGACCGCTCGGCGATCACCTGGTACCCGGACTTCGAACAGGCCCCGGTCAGCGTCTCCGTCGCGATGCCGGTCACGGTGCCCAAGTCGACCGACGGCGTCCTCACCGCCCCGGTGCTGGCCGCCGCGACCTCGGTGGACGGCACCCTCACGCAACAGCTCGACGCGGCCGAGGACCACAACGTCGCCGTGGCCGTCGACCCGCGGATCATCGCCTCGATCCGGCTCCTCGGCGACAACGCCCCGTCGAGCGCGACCACCTGGCTGCAGCGTCTCGAAGCACTGCGCAACGAGACCTTCGCACTGTCCTACGCCGACGCTGACGTCACCGGCCTCCGCCAAGCCGGGTCAGACGGAATCCTCTCGCCGATCTCCCTCGACCAGTCCGTCGAGTCCGAGAACTTCCCCGGCGCCGAGACCCCGGCCCCGACACCGACGGCCACGCCGGGGCAGACCTCGTCCCCGGCACCCACCGAGACCTCGACCGACGGCGCCACGACCGGCGACGCCGCCGACCAGGCGCAGGAGACCCTGCCGACCACGGAGTCCCTGCTCGACTTCCCGTACTCGATGGACTCGATCGCCTGGCCGACCGAAGGCACCGTGTCCTCCGCCGACCTGCCCGCGCTCGAGCGTGCCGGCACGAAGACCACCATCGTCTCGAGCGGCAACACCTCGGCCGGTGCGGACACCACCATCACGGCGTCCGAGAAGATCGGTGACGACCACGTGCTCGTCTCCGACCAGTCGATGTCGTCGATGCTCCGCCGAGCCGCGGCCGCCACCGACCGGCAGACCTTCTCGTCGGCGATGTCCGAGCTCACCGCGACGCTGGCCACCTCGGCCCGTGCAGCCACCGCCACGGGCCCGATCCTGCTCACCCTCGGGCGCGAGTGGCCGTCTGACTCCACGCGGCTCAGCCAGGCGCTGGACGCCCTCGAGAGCACCGCCTGGGTCGCCCCGGCCGACCTCTCCACCGCTTCGAAGGCCGTCGCCGGGTCGCTCACGCTCGCCAGCGCGTCCACCGGCGAGGCCCGCATCGACCAGCTCCGGCGACTCGTGCGCGGAGAACAGGGGCTCTCCGCGTTCGCGACGATCCTCGACGACCCGAACCAGCTGACCGCGCCGGCCCGGCTCCGTCTGCTCGCGCTCGCCTCGAACGCGTGGCGCGACGACGACCAGGGGCTCGCCGCCGCGGTCGAGGCCCGCACGGCCGCCTGGGCGAAGACCACCACCGAGGTCGGCATCGTCGACTCGAGCAGCCTCACCCTGCTCGGCGACCGGTCGTCCCTGCCGGTGTCCATCCGCAACAGCTCCGACTACCCGGTCACGGTGCACCTGTCCGTGCAACCGTCCAACTCGGCGCTGCGGGTGGTCCGCAACGACATCGTCGTCGAGATCCAGCCCGACTCCTCCACCCGCGCCACCGTCCCCGTGCAGTCGGTCGCGAACGGCAAGGTCGAGCTGACGATGTCGCTCTCGAGCCCGACCGGCGTCGCCGTGGCACAGCCCGCGACCGTCGAGCTGAACGTGCAGGCCCAGTGGGAGACGGTCATCACCGCGGTCGCTGCGATCGCCCTGATCGGCATCTTCGGCTTCGGCATCTTCCGCAGCATCCGCAAGCGCATCCGCCGCCGAAACGGCGAGCTCGACGACGAGGACGACGACGACCCGAACCGCCCCCTGGCGGTCCAGCCGACGGTCGGGGGCACTCAGGCGGCCACCACCCGGCCTGGAGGCACGGATCACCCCTCCGGAGCGGCTCTCGCTCCCAGCGTGGCCGCGTCCACCGCCGGGGTGGCGACCGCAGCGCCGGGTGCAGCGCTGGCCGCGGCGCCGCCCGCGGCGGTGGACCAGGGCCCCCTGCAGGACGCCATCGCGCGCGCCGGAGCCGAGCCGGGCCTCCCGTCCGACGCCGCACGCAGCACCGTCGCGGACGACCGCGACCCCGAGGAGCCGACCATCAGCGCCAGCCAGCCCCAGCCCGACGTCGACGCCGAGCCGGTCGCCGAGCGCAGCCTCGGCCGGGCGAGCGCGATGCTCGCCGCCGGCACGATGCTGTCGCGCATCCTCGGCTTCGCGAAGACCTTCGTGCTGGCGTACGCGATCGGTCAGACGCAGTCACCGGCGGCGGATGCGTTCGCGGTCTCCAACCAGCTCCCGAACAACATCTACGCGCTGATCGCGGGTGGCCTGTTGTCCGCCGTGCTCATCCCGCAGATCGTCCGTGCGATGAAGCAGCACACCGACGGTGGCACGGCCTACGTCAACAAGATCGTCACGCTCGGCGGTTCCCTGTTCATCGTCATCGCCCTCGTGGCGACCCTCATCGCCCCGCTGCTCGTGCAGGTGTACGCGCAGACCGCTTCAGGCGAGGGCAAGGGGTTCACGCCCGGTCAGATCGACCTCGCGGTGGCGTTCGCGTTCTGGTGCCTTCCGCAGATCCTCTTCTACGCGATGTACTCCCTGCTCGGCGAGGTCCTGAACGCCAAGCAGGTGTTCGGCCCGTTCACGTGGGCGCCCCTCATCAACAACGTCATCTCGATCGCCGGGCTGGTGGTCTTCATCGCCATGTTCGGTGGCAGAGCCGCGAACTCCGGCGTCGACGACTGGACTCCGCTCAAGATCGCCGTCCTCGCCGGCAGTGCGACCCTGGGCGTGCTCGCTCAGGCCGCCTTCCTGCCGTTCTTCTGGCGCCGGGCCGGCCTGAGCTTCCGACCCGACTTCCGCTGGCGCGGCGTCGGCCTGAAGTCGACGGGCACGGCGGCCGGGTGGCTCTTCGCGATGATCCTCGTCACCCAGCTGGCGGGCATCGTGCAGTCGCGCGTCGCATCGCTGGGATCCGGTGCCGCGGGCAATGCGGTGCTGCAGAACGCGTGGCTGCTCTTCATGCTGCCGCACTCGATCATCACGGTCTCCATCGCGACCGCGTACTTCACACGGATGAGCCACGATGCCGAACGCGGCGACCTCGGCGCCGTGCGGAAGAACCTGTCGCTCTCGCTGCGGATCGTCGGACTGTTCACGGTCTTCGCCTCCATCGCACTGATGGTCGTCGCCGTTCCGTTCGGACGCATGTTCTCCAACACCTTCGACGGGGCACTGTCGATCGGCGCGGTCCTGCTGGCCTACATGCCGGGGCTCGTGCTCTTCAGCATGTTGTTCATCATCCAGCGCGTCTTCTGGGCGATGCACGACCACCGGACGCCGTTCCTCATGCAGTGCGTCCAGTCGGTGCTGTTCGTGATCGGCGCCCTCGCGGTCACCACGCTCCCGAACGAGGCGATCGGTGTCGCGATCGCAGCCTGCACCACACTCGCGGGCACCGCGCAGACGATCGTCGCCCTGGTGCTCGTCCGCAAGCGGCTCGGCGGCATCGAAGGACCGGTGGTCACCCGTTCGCACGTGCAGTTCGTCATCGCCGCGCTCATCGCGGGCGTCGCGGGACTCCTCGTCGTGAACTTCTTCGGGTCGTTCTCGGCGAGCGGCTTCGCGATGGCCGACTTCACCGGAGCGCTCATCACCCTCGTCCTCGCCGGCGCGGTGATGGCGGCCGTGTACTTCGGAGCCCTCGTCGTCGCGAAGAACGGTGAGATCGGCAACGCCGTCCGGTTGCTCCGCAGCAAGCTCGGCCGCTGATCCCAGCCGAGCACCACACGCTCACGGGCCGCGTGGAATGCCTCGCCGGTACGATGGGTTGACCCGGTCAGACGCAACGGAAGGGCAATCAGGCATGCGCCAGCTCATCATCATCGGTTCCGGCCCGGCCGGGTTCACCGCCGGCATCTACGCAGCGCGCGCAGAGCTCAAGCCGCTCATCGTCGCCTCCAGTGTCGAGACGGGCGGTGAACTCACCAAGACGACCGAGGTCGAGAACTTCCCCGGCTTCCCCGAGGGGATCCAGGGCCCCGACCTCATGATCAAGATGCAGGAACAGGCCGAGAAGTTCGGTGCCGAGGTCCTGTACGACGACGCCGTCTCCGTCGACCTCACCGGCAAGGTCAAGAAGGTCACCGTCGGCTCCGGCGAGACGTACGAGGCCCTCGCGGTCATCTACGCCACCGGCTCGGCCTACCGTCACCTCGGCCTTCCCGACGAAGAGCGCCTGTCCGGCCACGGTGTCTCGTGGTGCGCGACCTGCGACGGCTTCTTCTTCCGACAGAAGAACATCGCCGTCGTCGGTGGCGGCGACTCCGCGATGGAAGAGGCGACGTTCCTCACCCGCTTCGCCGACAAGGTGACGGTCATCCACCGCAAGGACTCCCTGCGTGCGTCGAAGATCATGCAGGACCGCGCGATGAACGACCCGAAGATCGAGTTCGCCTGGAACAAGGAAGTCACCGGCATCACTGGTGACTCCGCGGTCGAGGGCGTCACGCTCAAGGACACCGTGACGGGCGAGGAGTCCGAGCTCGCGCTGGACGGCCTGTTCATCGCGATCGGCAACGACCCGCGCACGCACCTGATCCACGGACAGATCGACATCGCGCCCGAGGGCACGATCGCCGTCCAGGGCCGCTCGTCGAAGACCAACCTGCCGGGTGTCTTCGCCGCCGGTGACGTCATCGACCCGACCTACCGCCAGGCCATCACGGCTGCGGGTTCGGGCACGGTCGCCGCGCTCGACGCCGAGAAGTACCTCGCCGAGCTCGACGACGCACTGACGGACGAGGCCGAGGGCGTCGCCCCGACCGAGCCCGCGATGGTCGACGTCATCGCCGCACGGGCCTGACCCGCCTCGGAATACCACGACGGCATCGCCGTTGTACCCCCTGAACGACTTCTCGAAGGAGCACACATGTCCAACGCCAAGGCTGTCACCGACGCCACCTTCTCGGACGAGGTCCTCAAGTCCGACAAGACGATCCTCGTCGACTTCTGGGCCGAGTGGTGTGGCCCGTGTCGCGCTGTCTCGCCGATCCTCGACCAGATCGCCGAAGAGCACGCCGGCAAGATCGAGATCGTGAAGCTCAACGTGGACGACAACCCCCAGTCGGCCATGAACTACCAGATCACGTCGATCCCGGCGATGAAGGTCTTCAAGGGCGGCGAGGTCGTCAAGACCGTCATCGGCGCCAAGCCGAAGCCCGCGCTCGAGGCCGACCTCGCCGAGTTCCTCGCGTAGGTCGCCCCAGCCGAACGGCCCCGCTCTCCCCGGAGAGCGGGGCCGTTCTCGTCCGGAGCCACCGGATGACGATCGGCCCCGTCGCGGAACCCTGGTTCCCCGGGCCGATGTCGTAGTGTGGCGGGAATGTCCCACTGAACGGAGCACTCGATGACGAACGGCAACAGCCTCGACCCCTGGTACGACTCCTACGCCCAGCGCACCGCCGGGCTGAGCGCCTCCGAGGTCCGAGCCCTGTTCGCCGTCGCCTCGCGGCCCGAAGTGGTCTCGCTGGCCGGTGGCATGCCGTTCGTCTCCGCGCTCCCCAGAGAGCTCGTCACGGGCTCCCTGGACCGTGTCATGACCGAGCACTCCGCCATGGCCCTCCAGTACGGCGGTGGACAGGGCCTGCGGTCCCTCCGCGAGCACATCGTGGACGTCATGAGCCTCGAGGGCATCCGGGCCAGCGCCGAGGACGTCGTGGTCACCACGGGCTCGCAGCACGCCCTCGACCTCGTCACCCGGCTGTTCATCGATCCGGGTGACGTCGTGCTCGCCGAGTCGCCGTCCTACGTCGGCGCGATCGGGGTCTTCCGGTCGTACCAGGCCGAGACGGTGCACGTGACGACGGACGAGCTCGGTCTCGTCCCCGAGGCGCTGCGCGAGGCGATCGCGAACCTCCGCACCCAGGGCAAGCGGATCAAGTTCCTCTACACGATCCCGAACTTCCACAACCCGGCCGGCGTCACGATGAGCCGCGAGCGTCGCATCGAGGTGCTCGACATCTGCCGGTCGAACAACATCCTCGTGCTCGAGGACAACCCGTACGGGCTCCTCTGGTTCGACGAGCCGGCGCCGCAGGCGATCCGATCGATCGACGAAGAGGGCGTGGTGTACCTCGGCTCCTTCTCGAAGACCCTCGCACCGGGCTTCCGCGTCGGCTGGGCCCTCGCACCCCACGCCATCCGCGAGAAGCTCGTGCTCGCCAACGAGTCGGCCGTGCTCGCGCCGAACTCCTTCGGCCAGTACGTCGTGAACGCGTACCTCGACGCGGCGGACTGGAAGGGCCAGGTCGACACCTTCCGGGGCATCTACGCCGAGCGCCGTGACGCCATGCTGTCCGCGCTGGGGGAGTTCCTTCCCGACCTGTCCTGGACCAAGCCGAACGGTGGCTTCTTCGTGTGGCTCACCCTGCCTGAGTCCCTCGACTCCAAGGGCATGCTGCCGCGCGCGGTCAAGGAGCTCGTGGCGTACACCCCGGGGACGGCCTTCTACGCCGACGGACGCGGAGGCGGACACATCCGTCTGTCGTTCTGCTACCCCACGCCGGAGCAGATCCGGGTGGGGGTCAAGCGCCTGGCCAACGTCGTCAACGACGAACTCGAACTCATCGAGACGTTCGGCCCGACGACCCGACCGAACACCGTGGTCCGCCAGACGTCGTCGGTCAGCGCACCGCCGCCGAACATCTCCTGATCAGCGCTTTTCCTCAGTGCTGCTCGCACAGCACCGCAGTTCCACACCGGAGGACCCCGCATGGCCGAGCTCACCCGTCGTCACGTCGTCGTCGTAGCCGGAGGCATCTCGCACGAGCGCGACGTCTCCCTCCGCTCCGGCCGTCGGGTCGCCGACTCACTGACCGGCTACGGCTGGCAAGTTGACCTGCGCGACGCTGACGCGATGCTCCTGCCGGCTCTCGCCGATTCACGCCCGGACGTCGTGTGGCCGGCACTGCACGGCGCCTCCGGTGAAGACGGGGCCCTGCGGGGCATCCTGGAGGCCGTGGACATCCCGTTCGTCGGCTCACGTTCGACGTCGGCCCGGTTGGCATGGGACAAGCCCACGGCGTCAGCACTGGTCGCCCGCGCCGGCGTCCGCACCCCTCGTTCTGTGACGCTCTCCCACGACGTCTTCCGTGAGCTCGGTGCCGTCGGTGTCCTCGAGGCCATCGCGACGGAGCACCCGGTGCCGCTCGCCGTGAAGCCGGCGCGAGGCGGGAGTGCGCAGGGCGTCACCCTGGTCGACGACGTCAAGGACCTTCCCCGGGCAATGGTGACGGCGTACACGTACTGCGACGACGTCGTGGTCGAGCAGCTCATCCGCGGCACCGAGGTCGCGGTAGGGATCATCGACACCGGAGACGGCCCCGTGGCGCTCTCCGCCGTGGAGATCGTGCCGCGGAACGGCATCTACGGGTTCGAGGCCCGCTACAACGCGGGGGAGACGACCTTCTACACGCCCGCGCGGCTCTCGGACGAGTTCGCCGGAGCAGCTGCGGAGGCTGCGGTCGCCGCGCACGCAGCTCTGGGCCTCCGCCACCTGTCCCGCGTCGACCTGATCATCGACGGGGCCGGGACGCCCTGGTTCCTCGAGGCCAACGTGCTCCCCGGGCTCACCGAAACGTCACTGCTGCCACAGGCGCTGTCGGCTTCCGGTTTCGATCTCGGCTGGACCTACGCGGAGCTCGCCGAGCAGGCGATCCGCGACCACCGCGCCTGACCCCGCGGCCGATGTTCCACGTGGAACACCGGCGCATCGTGTCGCTCCTGTTCTGCACGCGAGCTTCGATGTTCCACGTGGAACGTCGCTTCGCAGGCGAAGCGTTGTGTGGCGAGCAGACGGGCGCTCGGCGCGTCGGCCACGTTCCACCGGAACAGCACCAGGTGCCAGAGGCCCGGGGTCTTCCGCGATGGGTCAATCAAGCCGTTCGCCCCGACTTCGATGAGGCGGCCACGCACCGTCCATGACCGAGGCGTCCCGCCGGCCTCCGCGGTCCTCTGCCAACGAGCCAAGGCGTCCTCGAGGTCGATGCCGACTGCCCGCAAGGCGCTCACATCGCACAGGTCGACGATGCCGAATGCCTGGCCGTCGATCGCGACGATCTCCACCGCCTCGCGCTGGACGTCATTGTGGGCGATCATCGCGGAAGCTCGGGTCAACGGCCCGGTAGAACGTCCTTCGGACCGATGGCATGAAGGGCGAGCCGCAGTTGGTCACGACACCACCACCTCACCGGAGGCAGACCACGATAAGCCCTGTTGCAACCGCGCCCGGGCGAGCTGCGGAGCCGCTGAAGCCGCCGAAACGACCTGCCCATGTCCGCACCCGGACTAGCCGTTACAGGGGCTCAAACTGCCGCACAGAGCCGCGCAGCGATGGATTCAGCCCTCGAGGTCCCGTACGCCGAGCTCGCCGAGGATCCGATTGAGGTCGTCACCGTTCGCGAAGTCGATCGTGACGGAACTCTTGCGAGCACCGACTGCGATCTTCACCCGCGTGTTCAGGCGATCACCGAGCCGCTCAGCGAGATCGTTGAAGTGTGCCTGGCGCTTGGACGGCTCGGCCTTCGGCTTCGCCGGCGGCGTCTTCGCGGAGAGTTGCTGCGCGATCGCTTCAGCAGCACGGACGGACAGGTCCTCGTTGACGATCTTCTCGGCCAGGTACTCCATCGCCTCGGCGTCCGGGGCGGCGAGGATGGCACGAGCATGTCCGGCAGAGAGCACGCCTGCGGCCACTCGTCGCTGCACGGGGGAGGGGAGCCGCAGGAGTCGGATCGTGTTCGTGATCTGCGGGCGCGATCGACCGATGCGCTGTCCGAGCTGTTCCTGGGTGATCCCGAAGTCCGCGAGGAGCTGCTGGTACGCCGACGCCTCCTCGAGGGGGTTGAGCTGCGCACGGTGGAGGTTCTCCAGCAGTGCATCGCGCAGCATCGCGTCGTCGGGGGTGTCCTTCACGATCGCCGGGATCGTGCTGAGGCCGAGTTCCTTCGTGGCACGCAGACGACGCTCACCCATGATGAGCTCGTACTGGGGCTCGGTACCCGTCGCGCCGGGGATCGGCCGGACGACGATGGGCTGCAGCACTCCGATCTCACGGATCGAGTGGACGAGCTCCTGGAGCTCCTCTTCGCGGAACTCCTTCCGCGGCTGCTGCGCGTTGGGGATCACGTCGAGGGGGTTGAGGTTGGCAAGTCGTGCTCCCGGCACGGCCACCAGATCGTCGGCCGTCGGCGCGGATGCCGGCGAGCCTCCGGTCGGGAAGAACACGTCGACGGGACGGTCCTGCTGGTCGGTTGCTGTGGGGATCAGGGCGCCGATGCCTCGGCCGAGCCCGGTTCGCTTCGGTGCCATCAGTGCTTCGCTCCTCGTGCTGCGATCTCGGCGGCCGCCTCCAGGTAGGACAGCGACCCGGTGGAGTTCACGTCGTAGGCGACGACACTCTGGCCGTAGCTCGGTGCTTCGCTCACTCGGACGGAGCGGGGGATCATGGCCTTGAGCACCTGGTCGCCGAAGTGCTCACGGACGTCGTTCGCCACCTGGTTCGACAGGTTCGTGCGGCTGTCGTACATGGTCAGCAGGATCGTCGAGACCCGGAGATTCGGGTTGAGGTGCCGTTCGATCAGTTCGATGTTCCGAAGCAGCTGGCTCAGTCCTTCGAGCGCGTAGTACTCGCACTGGATCGGGATGAGTACCTCTTGTGCGGCAACGAAGGCGTTGATCGTCAGGAGGCCCAACGACGGCGGGCAGTCGATGAAGACGTAGTGGTAGGGCTCATCCAGCGACTGCAGGTACATGTCGAGTGCAGTCCGGAGGCGCTGCTCACGTGCCACCAGTGACACGAGTTCGATCTCGGCGCCCGCAAGGTGGATGGTGGCCGGCACACACCAGAGCGTGTCCGACTCGGGGGAGGCTTGCACGGTGTCGGCCATCGGTGCCTCATCGACGATCACGTCGTAGATGCTCGCGACCTCCGCTTGGTGGTCCACGCCGAGCGCCGTCGAGGCGTTGCCCTGCGGGTCGAGGTCGATCACCAGCACCCGAGCGCCGCCATGCGCGAGACCAGCGGCCAGGTTCACCGTCGTCGTCGTCTTGCCGACGCCACCCTTCTGGTTCGAGACGGTGATGATCCGTGTCTCGGAAGGCAGCGGGAACTGCTGCGTGGCGATCGCGCGCCGGCGACGGTTCAGGTCGGCGATCTCGCGAGCGAGCGGTGTCGACGCGTCGTAGTCGGTCGATGAACTCAACGAGTGCCTCTTCCCCGGTTCGATGTTTCACGTGGAACGCGGAGCCACTGGCGGCCGGATGTCCCGGCCCGAGCCGCAGCGTCAGTCAACTGTAGCCCGGAAGACGCGGGTGGTCTCGTCGACCACACCTTCTCCGAGCTCGAGCACCTCGACATCGGAGAGGCGCTTCCGGAGGATGACCTTGCGGGCCTTCTCGATCTCTTCGTCGACCCGCGCACCCTTCATCAGGATGAGCTGCCCGCCCGAGCGCACCAGGGGCACGGTGAGCGGGATGAGCTTCGACAGGGCACTCACGGCCCGTGCGGTGACCTGGTCGACGACGACGTCGTCAGCGACGTCCTCAGCACGCCCGCGGAGCACCGTGACGTTCTGCAGGCCGAGCCGATCGGACTCGGCACGAAGCCAATCCGTCCGACGCTCCATCGGCTCGATGAGGACGAACTCGACGTCCGGACGGGCGATCGCGAGCACGAGACCCGGCAACCCTGCCCCGGAGCCGACGTCGGCAACGCGACCACGGGCCTCCAGGAGCGGTGCAAGCAACGCCGAATTGAGGATGTGTCGTGTCCACAAGCGGGGGAGCTCGAGCGGGCCGATCAGGCCCAACTCCTCACCCCGACGCGCAAGTTCGTTCGTGAACGAGCGAGCACCCTCGATCTGGTCACCGAAGAGTGCTGCGGCCGCTGCAGGCTCAGCCTCGAGCACCGGTGCGGCCTCGGTCGGGACGGGTGCGTCCGTCATCGGGTGACGACCGTGTGGCGGTCCCGACCCTCACCCTCGGACTCCGAGTGGAAGCCCTTCTCAGCGACCAGGTCGTGCACGAGCTTGCGCTCGTAGGACGACATCGGGGGGAGCGCAGCCGACGACGAACCGGCTTCGATGCGCTCGACGGCGGTGTCCACGAGCCGCTGCAGCTCGTCAGCACGGGCGTCCCGCGAGCCGCCGACGTCGAGGATGAGCCGGCTGAACTCGCCGGTCTCTGCCTGCACGGCGATCCGGGTCAGCTCCTGCAGCGCCGTCACGGTGTCGGGCTTCGACAGCACTCGGAGTGCCTCGCCGTCATCGGTGACCGACAGGTACACGCGACCGGCGCGTTCCTCGATCTCGATGTCGCCGTCGAGGTCGCAGATGTCGAGCAGCTCCTCGATGTAGTCCGCCGCGATGTCCGCTTCGTCGCGGGCGTCCTCGATCTCGGTGTCCGTCGTCTCGGTGTCCGTCGCCTGGACGGCGGCTGCGGTGTCCTGCTCGGTCACTTACTTCTTCCCGTTCTTCTTCTGGCGCTGCTTGCCGACCGGCTGCTGACGCTGGGTGGTGACGCGCACGGGCTCGATCTCCGTCGCACCGGCACCCGCACCAGCCTCGGCGAGGACCGGGGTGGCGGTCCCGCGACGCTGTGCCTTCTTGGCCAGGCGGGCTTCACGGGCCAGTGCTGCTTCGGAGCCCGGCGTCGGCATGCTCCGGATGACGAAGTACTGCTGCGCCATCGTCCAGAGGTTCGAGGCCAGCCAGTAGAACATGACGCCGAGGGGGAAGCTCAGACCCGAGATCACGAAGACCAGCGGGAGGATGTACAGCATCATCTTCTGCTGGCGGTACATCGGAGACTCCTTGGTCTCCGGCGACATGTTCTTGGCGACGAGCTGCAGCTGCGTGATGAACTGCGACGCCGTCATCACGACGATCATGAAGCCCGCGATCGCACGGACCTCCCACCCGGACGCGTTCGTGAACGTCTCGTGCAGGGGAGCGCCGAACAGGGCCGCGTTGCCGAACGACGCCGCGAGGTCGTTCGTCAGCAGGCCGATGCCCGTCTTGTTGATCTGGGCCTCGTGCAGCACCGAGTACAGCGAGAAGAAGATCGGCATCTGCAGCAGCAGCGGCAGGCAGGAGCTGAGCGGGTTGGTCCCGGTCTCCTTGTAGAGCGCCATCGTCTCGCGGCTCATGGCCTCACGCGAGAACTGGTCCTTCTTGCCCTTGTACTTGTCCTGGATCTTCTTCAGCTGCGGCGCGACCTCGAGCATGCGGCGCTGCGACTTGATCTGCCGGACGAAGATCGGGATCAACGCCGCGCGGACGACGAACGTCAGGAAGATGATCGAGAGCACCCACGTGATGCCCTCGTTCGGGTCCATGCCGAGGTTCTCGAAGATCCAGTGGAAGCCGACGAGGATGGCCGAGACCACCCATTTGAGCGGCCAGAGGATCGTTCCGATGATGTCCATGGGGACGGCTACGCCTTTCGAGTGCGCTGGGGGAGCAGGACCGGCCGAACCGTTCCGACCGCGGGTTGCGGCTGCTGCGGGATCGGCGCGAGGACGAACCCGAACCGGTTGACGACGAACGGGTGACGGCGTTCCTTGACGTCGTCGATGCCGCCAGCAGCCCAGGGGTTGCAACGGGCGATGCGCCAGGCGCCCATGGCGGATCCGCGCACGACGCCGTACTGCTGGATCGCCTCGAGGGCGTACCGGGAGCACGACGGGTGGTAGCGGCAGACGTTGCCGTACAGCGGGGAGATCACAGCACGGTAGGCCCGGAGCACGACGACGCACGCGTTGCGTGGGAGCAACGCGATGACCCAGGCAAGCCGGGTCCACAGAGTGCGGTTCATGCTGCCTTCTCCACCCCGCGCGCGAAGGAGCGCGTGACGTCTTCGAGCAGGGTAGGCCATCCGGCCTGCGATGCGGCTGGCAGTACACGGACCACTACGTCGAAGCCCTGAGGGCACTCGACGAGCAGGTCGTGCGCGATCGCCTTGAGCCGCCGCCTGATCAGGTTCCGGGTCACGGCGTTGCCCACAGTCTTCGCGACGATGAAGCCGAACCGCGTCGGTCCGTTGCGATCCGCCGGCTGACGGACCACGGACACGACGACGTGCGCCGTGGCGCTCTTGCGACCACGACGCACGACGTTCCGGTAGTCATCCCCGCGCACGATGCGGTTGGCGCTGGCCAACACTGCGACGCCGGGGTCAGACCGAGGACCGGATCAGGCGATGAGCCTGATCAGGCCGAGAGCTCGGTACGGCCCTTGGCGCGACGCGCCGACAGGATGGCGCGGCCGGCACGCGTTCGCATGCGGAGGCGGAAGCCGTGCTTCTTAGCGCGGCGGCGGTTGTTCGGCTGGAAGGTGCGCTTGCTCATGATGTTCTCCACACGGCTGCTCGCGGCGAGCCGTCACGTATGTGTAGCCGTCCGGGTGTCGAACGACGCAGATGGGCGCGACCAAAGGGCCGCAGTCAACTGGTTAACGGTACGTGACAGCGGCGAGCAGGTCAAACCCCGCTCGGAGCGGTCGCGCCGTCGCCGCCGGGTCCGGCGCCCCTCGAGCCCATTCTCCACATTGGGGACAACTTCCGTTCGGTGGGACTCGGTCCGGTCCTTTACAGTGGTGTGATCGATCCCCCCGATGGCCGGTACGACAGGGAAGTACTCCTGTCGGACGGCTCGAGGTGGTCGTGGACAACACTGTGGACAACCCTGTGGGAACCTCCGCGGCAACGAGGCGTCGACGAAGCCCCCGGAGCCACCGACGATCCGCCGGCGACGACCTGGTCCCGAGTGCGGTCGCCGAGGACGCCACGGCATGTCCGACCCCGCAGGACGCACCCTCGTCCGGCAGCGAACGCACGACACGACCCCTGGAGACGAGCGCGACATGACGATGCCGGCCGACCCCGTCGAGGACCTCTGGTCATCCGTACTCGGACTCCTCGCCGAGGACCCCCGCATCACGCCGCAGCTCCACGGGTTCCTGAACCTCGTCGAGCCGAAGGGCGTGCTCGCCGGCACCCTGTACCTCGAGGTACCGAACGACCTGACCCGGGGCATGCTCGAACAGCGCATCCGCATCCCGATCACCGAGGCGGTCGCGCGCATCGGTGACGACTCGGTCGCGAACTTCGCGATCACAGTCAACCCCGACATGGCCTCGGAGCCGCGGGTGGACCCGAACGTCCCCGAGTACGCCGAGCCCGTGCAGGAAGCCGTCGAGCAGAGTGCCGCGCCGCGCCAGTACATCGAGGCGCCGTTCGTGCCGAGCCAGATCGACTCTCCCGGCACCAGCGGGCGCCCCGAGTCGCGGCTCAACCCCAAGTACAACTTCGACAACTTCGTCATCGGGTCGTCGAACCGGTTCGCCCACGCCGCAGCGGTCGCCGTCGCCGAGGCACCGGCCAAGGCCTACAACCCGCTCTTCATCTACGGGGACTCCGGGCTGGGCAAGACCCACCTGCTCCACGCCATCGGGCACTACGCCGAGAGCCTCTACCCGGGGATCCGCGTCCGGTACGTGTCGAGCGAGGAGTTCACCAACGACTTCATCAACTCGATCGCGAACAACCGCTCGAACCAGTTCCAGCAGCGGTACCGCGACATCGACATCCTGCTGATCGACGACATCCAGTTCCTGCAGGGGAAGGACTCCACGCAGGAGGCCTTCTTCCACACGTTCAACACGCTGCACGACCACAACAAGCAGGTCGTCATCACGTCCGACGTCGCGCCGAAGCACCTGACCGGGTTCGAGGACCGGATGCGATCGCGCTTCGAGTGGGGCCTGATCACCGACGTGCAGGCGCCCGAGCTCGAGACGCGCATCGCGATCCTCCGCAAGAAGGCACAGTCCGACCACCTGCAGGTGCCCGACGACATCCTCGAGTTCATGGCGTCGAAGGTGTCGAGCAACATCCGCGAGCTCGAGGGCACCCTGATCCGGGTCACCGCGTTCGCGAGCCTGAACCGGACGGCCGTGGACATGGCCCTGGTGCAGACGGTCCTCAAGGACCTGATCACCCTCGACGAGGACAACGTCGTCGCGCCGACGGACATCATCAACCACACCGCGGAGTACTTCAAGCTCTCCGTCGACGACCTGTACGGGTCGTCCCGCTCCCAGGCGATCGCCACGGCACGACAGATCGCGATGTACCTGTGCCGCGAGCTGACGAGCCTGTCCCTGCCCAAGATCGGGCAGCTGTTCGGCAACCGCGACCACACCACCGTGATGTACGCGAACAAGAAGATCACCGAGCTGATGAAGGAGCGTCGGTCGATCTACAACCAGGTCACCGAGCTCACCAGCCGCATCAAGCAGGACCGCCGCTACCGCTGAGATCGGCCCGTTCCCGGCCCCATCCACCATCTGAGACGGTTCCATGGGCCGGACTTCTCACAGTGTGGATAGCCTGTGGATAACTGTGGAGGACACGCCGCCCGGTTGTACACAGGTGAGGGGTCACCTGTGGAGACTGGGGATGGAAGTGGATAGATGAGATTCATTCATCCCGTTAACGCTCACACACCGCTCACAAGTCACAAGCGTGTAGTTCCCTACTGCGGAGCGGGATGCACAGGGTTATCCACAGTGTGCACAGGCGTTAACACCATTACTCCTGGTTAACGATCAATCTCTGCGGGACAACCTTGTGGACGGCGGGATGACAAGAAATCCGGCCCCCGTCCGCCTGTGCCAGAATGGGGCGGCCGGACAGTCCAAGCCGATCGACAGGGGTTCCAGCTGTGAAGTTCGAGGTCAACCGGGACGTCTTCTCCGAAGCCGTCTCCTTCGCAGTGAAGCTCCTCCCGCAGCGCACGACCCTCCCGATCCTCTCGGGCGTCCTGATCCACGCCGACGGAGATCGTCTGACGCTCTCGTCGTTCGACTACGAGGTGTCGGCGCAGACGTCCATCTCGGCCCAGATCGACGAGCCGGGCACGGTCCTGGTCTCCGGTCGACTGCTGAACGACATCGCGAGCCGGCTGCCGAACGCCCCCGTGTCGTTCACCACCGAGGACGCCAAGATCTCCGTCTCCTGCGGCTCGGCGCACTTCACGTTGCTGTCCATGCCGGTCGAGGAGTACCCGACCCTGCCGGAGATCGGGCCGCAGACCGGTGTGATCCCCGGCGACGCGTTCTCCGAAGCGGTGTCCCAGGTCGCCGTCGCCGCCAGCCGCGACGACGTGACTCCCGTCATCACGGGCGTGCAGCTCGAGGTCGGCGACAACGATCTCTCCCTCATCGCGACGGACCGCTACCGCGTCGCGGTCCGCACCATCGCGTGGGACTCCGGCCGAGTCGGCTCGGACCCCCTGCACGCACTGGTCCCGGCTCGCACCCTGCAGGAGGTCGGCCGCACGTTCGGTTCGGCGTCCACGGTGTCGGTGTCGATCAGCGGCAACTCCGACCGCGAGCTCATCGCGTTCCACGCCGACGACAAGACCGTGACGTCGTTGCTCATCAAGGGCAACTACCCGCCGGTCCGCCGGCTCTTCCCCGAGACCGTCAACGACCACGCGGTGATCAACACCGCGGAGCTCGTCGAGGCGGTCCGACGGGTCTCCCTCGTCCTGGAGCGCGAAGCGGCGCTCCGGTTCTCCTTCACGGTCGACGGGCTCACGCTCGAGGCGATCGGATCCGAACAAGCGCAGGCGTCAGAGTCGATCAGTGCGTTGTTGACCGGCGAGGAAACGGTGGTCTCGTTGAAGCCCGCCTTCCTCCTGGACGGACTGAACGCGGTGCACTCCGAGTTCGTCCGCATCTCCTTCACCAAGACGGAGAACCCCAACAAGCCGGGCCCGGTGCTGATCACCGGCCAGACTTCGCAAGAGGCCGCAGCGACCGATGGATACCGGTACCTGCTGCAGCCGAACCTGCTGCTGCGATAGGCGCAACAGGCAACCTGCGCTGGCGCACACCACCGGCAGCATCAGCGCGACCACGAACAGAAGAGGAAATCATGCACATCGGTCTTGTCGGCCTTGGTCGCATGGGCAACAACATGCGTGCCCGTCTCCGCAACGCAGGTATCGAGGTCACCGGGTACGACGCCAACCCCGCCGTCTCGGACGTCGCCGACCTCGGCGCCCTCGCCGCTGCCCTCCCGGAGGGCAAGCGTCTCGTGTGGGTCATGGTCCCGCACGGCAAGATCACCGACGACGTGATCACCGACCTGGCCGGCGTCCTCGGCGAGGGCGACCTGGTCATCGACGGTGGCAACTCGAAGTGGCTTGACGACACGACGCACGCCGAGCAGCTCGGTGCGCGCGGCATCCGCTACATGGACGTCGGCGTCTCCGGTGGCGTCTGGGGCAAGGACAACGGCTACGGCCTCATGGTCGGCGGTGACGCCGCGGACGTCGAGTTCGCGATGCCCGTGTTCGACGCCCTGCGTCCCGAGGGCCCCCGCGAAGAAGGCTTCTCGCACGCCGGCCCGATCGGCGCCGGCCACTACGCGAAGATGGTCCACAACGGCATCGAGTACGCGATCATGCAGGCGTACGGCGAGGGCTACGAGCTCCTCGAGGCCAAGGACCTGATCACCGACGTCCCCGCCGTGTTCGCCGGCTGGCAGCGCGGAACGGTCGTCCGTTCCTGGCTGCTCGACCTGATGGTGCTCGCGCTGAACGAGGACCCGAAGCTCGACGAGCTCGAGGGCTACGTCGAGGACTCGGGCGAGGGCCGCTGGACGCTGGAAGAGGGCATCGAGCTCGCCGTGCCGATGCCGGCGCTCTCGGCGTCGATCTTCGCGCGCTTCGTCTCGCGCCAGGGCAGCGCCTCGCCGACGATGAAGGCCGTCGCGGCGCTCCGCAACCAGTTCGGCGGTCACGCCGTCAAGAAGTCCTAGGACTTCCCGGGGGAACCCGGACTCGGCCCGCGTGCACGTCGACCATCTCCAACTGACCGACTTCCGGAACTACCGGGAGGCGGACGTCGACCTCGCACGCGGGCCGAACCTGTTCGTCGGGCGCAACGGACAGGGAAAGACCAACCTGGTCGAGGCGATCGGGTACCTCTCCACGCTCGGCTCGCACCGCGTCCCCACCGACGCGGCCCTCGTCCGTCAGGGATGCGACGCCGCGATCGTCCGGGCACGGCTCGCCCACGAGGAACGCAGCATCCTCGCCGAGGTGCAGATCAACCGCACCGGCGCGAACCGTGCGCAGGTGAACCGCTCCGCGATCAAGCCGCGCGAGCTGCCGCGCTACTGCACCAGCGTGCTCTTCGCGCCGGAGGACCTGGCGCTCGTCCGAGGCGAGCCGGCCGGTCGGCGCCGGATGCTCGACGAGCTGCTCGGCCAGATCGCGCCGCGGATGCAGGGCGTGCTCGCCGACTACGACCGCACGCTCCGCCAGCGGAACACCCTGCTCAAGTCAGCCCGTGCCACCGGCGCGAAGGCGAACGCCCTGTCGACGCTCGACGTCTGGGACGACCGGCTCGTCGGACTCGGCGCCGAGATCGTCGCGGCTCGTGACCACCTGACCCGGAGGCTCGCACCCTTCGTGGCCGAGGCCTACGCGACCGTCGCCGGCGAGCACCACGACGCCTCGATCACCGGTGTCCTGTCGATCCGTGGTGGCGACCCCGAGTCGGCGGCGGCCACCGATCCCGTCCTCGGGACCCCCGACGAGCCCGTCACGGTGGCGTCGGCGGCCGAGGCCTTCGCAGCCGCGCTCGAGCGACGTCGCCGGGACGAACTCGATCGCGGGCTCACCCTCGTGGGACCGCACCGGGACGACGTTCTGTTCCAGCTCAACGGGTTACCGGCACGGGGGTACGCCAGTCACGGCGAATCCTGGTCCTTCGCGCTGGCCATCCAGCTCGCGAGCGCCTCGATCCTGCGTGCGGAGTCGAACCTCGGCGACCCGATCATCATCCTCGACGACGTCTTCGCCGAGCTCGACGAATCGCGTCGAGAGCGACTGGCGAACGCCGTCGCCGACTACGAGCAGGTACTCATCACGGCCGCGGTGTTCGGCGACGTGCCCCCGAAGCTGGCGGCGCACACCGTGCGGATCGAGGCGGGCACGATCGTGACCGACGAGGCGGACGCGATCCGGGCCTCCAGTCCGGCGACGGATCGGACGGACGCCACCGACCCGACGGACGCCGCCGGCGCGACGGACCCGACCGACCCGACGGACGCCACCGGCAAGACGGACGCCACCGGCACAACGGACCCGACCGGCACCCCCGACCCGACCCCCGCCGGAGCCGACGCCTGATGCCGAAGCCCCGCAAGCCCACCGAGCCCTCGCAGGTGTACCGGCACCTGCGCGCGGTGTTCGGCGACCCGTCCAAGCGCGGCACCGATGCCCGCCGCCGCCGTGCCCGCGAGTTCGACGCCGACACCGTGCCGTACGGGCGCGGCCGCGAGCCGAAGGGCCTTTCCGACATCGTCGGTTCGCTCGCCCAGGAGCTCGGCTGGACGGAACCCCTCGCCCGTTCGGAGCTCTTCGTGGACTGGCCGAGCGTGGTCGGCGAGGAGCTGGCGAAGCACTCCCGGCCGGTCACCATCGAGGACGGCGCCCTGGTCATCCGGTGCGACTCGACGGCCTGGGCGACCCAGCTCCGACTCATGCGTGCGACGGTCACGACGACCATCGCGGAACGGCACCCAGAAGCCGGGGTCGAGTCGATCAGGGTTTCCGGCCCGGACGCCCCCACGTGGAAACGCGGCCCCAGGACGGTCCAGGGGCGCGGTCCTCGCGACACCTACGGCTGAGGCGACGAAATCATCCTGGAGTGCCAGAAAAGCCCGTCTGAGGGGCAGATGAGCCCTCGAAAGAGGGGGCTCTGCGGTAGACTGGGAGGTGCAGTGCGCGGGCGTTCCGCGCGCAGGCAGGAGCACGCTCGACATGGCAGCAGAATCTGAAGACGACCGGCAGAACCCGCTCGGCGCGGAGACCCCGCAGAGCGAACCGTCCTACGGCGCAGACCAGATTCAGGTGCTCGAAGGGCTCGAGGCCGTCCGCAAGCGCCCCGGTATGTACATCGGCTCGACCGGGCCCCGTGGTCTGCACCACCTGGTCCAGGAGATCGTCGACAACTCCGTCGACGAAGCCCTCGCCGGCTACTGCGACACCATCGACGTGAGCATCCGTGAAGACGGTGGCGTCCGCGTCGTCGACAACGGCCGTGGCATCCCGGTCGACGTCCACGCGGCCGAAGGGGTCTCGACCCTGCAGGTCGTCCTCACCGTCCTGCACGCCGGCGGCAAGTTCGGCGGTGGCGGCTACGCCGTCTCCGGTGGGCTGCACGGCGTCGGCTCGTCCGTCGTGAACGCGCTGAGCTCCGAGCTCGACGTCGAGGTCCGTCGGCAGGGCCACGTCTGGCGCCAGAGCTACACCGACGGTGTCCCCGTCGCGCCCGTCTCCCAGGACGAAGCGACGGACGAGACCGGCACGACGATCACGTTCTGGCCGAACGCCGAGATCTTCGAGTCCGTCGTCTTCGACTACGAGACCCTGCGCACCCGGTTCCAGCAGATGGCCTTCCTCAACAAGGGCCTGCGGATCAACCTGCGCGACGAGCGCACCCCCGAAGAAGGGGAAGAGGCGCGCAACGACACGTTCATGTACGAGCGTGGTCTCGCCGACTACGTCGAGTACATCAACGCGCAGAAGAAGGCCGACCTCGTCCACCCCGACGTCATCGGCTTCGAGTCCGAGGACCCGGAGCGCAAGATCGCGCTCGAGGTCGCGATGCAGTGGAACACCTCGTACCAGGAGAGCGTCCACACCTTCGCGAACACGATCAACACGCACGAGGGCGGCACCCACGAAGAGGGCTTCCGCGCTGCACTGACGACCCTCGTCAACCGCTACGCGCGCGAGACGAAGATCATCAAGGAGAAGGACGACAACCTCACGGGTGACGACATCCGCGAAGGGCTGACGGCCGTCATCTCCGTGAAGCTCGGCGAGCCGCAGTTCGAGGGCCAGACGAAGACCAAGCTCGGCAACACCGAGGCGAAGTCGTTCGTGCAGCGCGTCGTCGGCACCGAGCTGACGCACTGGTTCGAGAGCAACCCGACGCAGGCGCGCGACGTCGTCCGCAAGGCGATCCAGGCGTCGCAGGCACGTCTGGCCGCCCGCAAGGCGCGTGAGACCACCCGCCGCAAGGGGCTGCTCGAGTCGGGCGGCATGCCCGGCAAGCTCAAGGACTGCCAGTCGAAGGACCCGACGGTGTCGGAGATCTTCATGGTCGAGGGTGACTCCGCCGGTGGTTCCGCAGTGCAGGGCCGCAACCCGATGACCCAGGCGATCCTGCCCCTGCGCGGCAAGATCCTGAACGTCGAGAAGGCCCGGCTCGACCGCGCCCTCGCCAACCAGGAGATCCAGTCGATGATCACGGCGTTCGGTGCCGGCATCGGTGAGGACTTCGACCCGGACAAGGCCCGGTACCACAAGATCGTGCTGATGGCCGATGCCGACGTCGACGGCCAGCACATCACCACGCTGCTGCTCACGCTGCTGTTCCGCTACATGCGTCCGCTCATCGAGCACGGCTACGTGTACCTCGCGCAGCCGCCGCTGTACCGCCTGAAGTGGTCGAACTCGGCGCACGAGTACGTGTTCAGCGACCGGGAGCGCGACGCCCTGATGCAGGCGGGCCTCGCAGCCGGCAAGCGCATCCCGAAGGACAACGGGATCCAGCGCTACAAGGGCCTCGGCGAGATGGACTACAAGGAGCTCTGGGACACCACGATGAACCCGGACACCCGCACGCTCCTGCAGGTCACGCTGGAGGACGCGGCTGCTGTGGACAGCGTCTTCTCGACGCTGATGGGTGAGGACGTCGACGCACGTCGCCAGTTCATCCAGCAGAACGCCAAGGACGTCCGCTTCCTCGACATCTAACGGCCAGGAGGCGCGGCGTGAGCCGCGTCGACCAGTCCTGACCACCTGTGGTCGCGCCCGGCGCGACCAACGGAACCACAGCCTCCAGGCTGTCCAGAAAGGGAACGAAGCCACATGGCTGACGACAACGAGAACGGCGCCGACGAGCTGCCCGAGATCGTCCACGGCGACAGCGGGGACATCGTCGTCTCCGGTGACCGCATCTCGCAGGTCGACCTGCAGCTCGAGATGCAGCGCTCGTACCTCGACTACGCGATGTCGGTCATCGTCGGTCGTGCCCTGCCGGAGGTCCGCGACGGCCTCAAGCCGGTGCACCGCCGTGTGATCTACGCGATGTTCGACGGCGGCTACCGCCCGGACCGTGCGTTCTCGAAGTGCTCCCGCGTCGTCGGTGACGTCATGGGGCAGTTCCACCCGCACGGTGACTCGGCGATCTACGACGCCCTCGTCCGCCTGGTGCAGCCGTGGTCGCTCCGGTACCCGCTCGCGCTCGGCCAGGGCAACTTCGGTTCGCCGGGCAACGACGGCGCCGCCGCCCCGCGGTACACCGAGACGAAGATGGCACCGCTCGCGCTCGAGATGGTCCGCGACATCGACGAGGACACCGTCGACTTCCAGGACAACTACGACGGCCGCACCCAGGAGCCGGCGATCCTGCCGGCCCGGTTCCCGAACCTGCTCGTCAACGGCTCGGTCGGCATCGCGGTCGGCATGGCCACGAACATCCCGCCGCACAACCTGCGCGAGGTCGCCGAGGGTGCCAAGTGGGCGCTCGACAACCCCGATGCCACCCGCGAAGAGCTGCTCGCCGCGCTCATGCAGCGCATCAAGGGCCCGGACTTCCCGACCGGTGCGCAGGTGCTCGGCACCAAGGGCATCCAGGACGCCTACCGCACCGGCCGTGGCTCGATCACGATGCGGGCCGTCGTCTCGGTGGAGGAGATCCAGGGTCGCACCTGCCTCGTCGTCACCGAGCTGCCGTACCAGGTCAACCCGGACAACCTGGCGATCAAGATCGCCGAGCTCGTCAAGGACGGCAAGCTCGCCGGTGTCGCCGACATCCGTGACGAGACCTCCGGTCGCACCGGGCAGCGCCTGGTGATCGTGCTGAAGCGCGACGCCGTCGCCAAGGTCGTGCTGAACAACCTGTACAAGCACACCCAGCTGCAGGAGAACTTCGGCGCGAACATGCTCGCGATCGTCGACGGGGTGCCCCGCACCCTGCCGCTCGACGGCTTCATCTCGGCGTGGGTCGCGCACCAGGTCGACGTCATCGTCCGCCGCACGCAGTTCCGTCTGCGCGAGGCCGAGAAGCGCGCCCACATCCTGCGCGGCTACCTGGCCGCGCTCGACGCCCTCGACGAGGTCATCGCGCTCATCCGTCGCTCGCCCGACGTCGAAGAGGCCCGCACCGGCCTGATGGACCTGCTGTCCGTCGACGAGATCCAGGCGCGCGCGATCCTCGAGCTGCAGCTCCGTCGTCTCGCCGCCCTCGAGCGTCAGAAGATCCACGACGAGGCCGAAGAGCTCGAGCGCAAGATCGCCGACTTCCAGGACATCCTCGGGTCGGAGAGCCGTCAGCGCTCGATCATCCGCGACGAACTGAGCGAGATCGTCGACCGCTTCGGCGACGACCGCCGTACCGAGATCATGTTCGGCTACGACGGCGACATGTCGATGGAAGACCTGATCCCCGAAGAGGAGATGGTCGTCACCATCACCCGCGGTGGCTACGTCAAGCGCACGCGCAGCGACCAGTACCGCTCGCAGCATCGCGGTGGCCGAGGTGTCCGTGGCGCCCAGCTCCGCGCCGACGACATCGTCGAGCACTTCTTCGTCACGACGACGCACCACTGGCTCCTGTTCCTCACCGACCAGGGCCGGGTCTACCGCGCGAAGGCGTACGAGCTGCAGGAAGCCGGCCGCGACGCGAAGGGCCAGCACGTCGCGAACCTCCTCGCGATGCAGCCCGACGAGCAGATCCAGCAGGTGCTCGACATCCGCGACTACGAGGTCGCGCAGTACCTGGTCCTCGCGACCGAGCACGGCCTGGTGAAGAAGACCGCGCTCACCGAGTACGACACGAACCGCACCGGCGGCATCATCGCGATCAACCTGCGCGACGGCGACAAGCTCCGCCAGGCGCTGCTCGTCGACGAGCACGACGACCTGCTCCTGGTGTCCCGCCAGGGCATGTCGCTCCGGTTCACGGCGACGAACGACACCCTGCGTCCGATGGGTCGCTCGACCTCGGGCGTGAAGGGCATGTCCTTCCGCGACGGCGACTCGCTGCTCGCAGCCCGGGTCGTGTCCGACGACGGCTACGTCTGGGTGATGACCGAGGGCGGCTACGCCAAGCGCACCGCGGTCGACCAGTACCGCGTGCAGGGCCGTGGTGGTCTGGGCATCAAGGTGGCCAAGTTGGCCGTCGACCGAGGCGATCTTGTGGGCGCTCTCATCGTCGGCGAGGACGACGAGGTGCTCGTCGTGCTGCAATCGGGCAAGGTGGTAAGGTCAGCCGTGGCCGAGGTCCCTGCCAAGGGCCGTGACACGATGGGCGTCGTCTTCGCGAGGTTTGCGGAGAACGACCGGATCATCGCGGTGGCCCGGAACACCGAGCGGAACCTGGACGACCAGGACGACGCCGAGATCGAGCCCGCGGGCCCGGTGGAGACGGTCAGCCCTGCCGAAGCGGCCCCGGATTCCACTGATCCCATCGACACCGAGCCCGTCGCAGACGAGGCCGGAGAGGACCAGTCAAGCAATGAGTAGTGTCGCCGAGAAGCTCCAGAAGAAGGCGAAGCGACCCGTCGGCACCCGCCAGGTGCGGTTGCGACTGGTCTACGTCGACTTCTGGTCGATGGTGAAGCTCAGCTTCCTCATCGCCCTGGCCGGCAGCATCGTGATCGTGGTCGCCACGGCACTGGTGTGGGTCATCCTGAACCAGACGGGTGTGTTCACCCAGGTCGACGCCCTGTTGAAGGACGTCACCGGGCAGAACAGTTACTCGATCATGGACCAGTTCTCGCTGGGCCAGGTCCTCGGGTTCTCCATCGTCGTGGGCATCCTCAACGTGGTCGTCGGCACCGTGCTCGGCGCCATCGTGAGCGTGCTCTACAACCTCAGTGTGCGGATCACGGGCGGTCTGCTCGTGGGCTTCACGAACAACTGACACACCCGGGCCGGGTGGGCCCACTGCTCGATTTCGTTCCGGCGGGATCGTACGGTAGGCTTTCATCCGGTCTGAGGGGCTATAGCTCAGGCGGTTAGAGCGCTTCGCTGATAACGAAGAGGTCCAAGGTTCAAGTCCTTGTAGCCCCACCAGTTCTCCGGAACAGCACGACAATTCCATCCCGTCGCCGATCACCTCGGTGGCACTCGGGGCCTTAGCTCAGTTGGTAGAGCGCCTGCTTTGCAAGCAGGATGTCGGGAGTTCGATTCTCCCAGGCTCCACTCCCTCTGCACGAGTGCTGCTTCGCTCGTTCCTCGCTACGCCGGTCTCGGTCGTCGTGTTTGTCTGCGTGCCTTCGGCGACGCGCCGCTTCGCGGTGGCTGGGTCCGCCGCTCCTGATCGCTTTGGTCAAGTGGTCACGACATCCGCGTCATCGTCTTCGAGTGGTCACGACTTGCCGCGTGCGTGGTGGCGTGGTGGCTGGAACTGTCGTCTGCGGGCCGTCTGGACGACAGGTTGCGACCTCTCGGCGGCGTTCCCGGGGCGCGTGGCGTGACTGCGCGGCCGACGGGAGGCGCGGGGCCAGGCCGGCGCGGGCCTCCAGGCCGGTGGTTGGGCGCGCTCAGGGCACGCGGCGTGTGGGGCGACAGATGCCAGCCCGAGAACGACGAAGGGCCCCGGCAACAGCCGGGGCCCTTCGTACGAACCGGGAGGTCAGGCGGCGGGCTTCTCCGCCGTGTCGGCGTCGTCGGCGACCCACAGGTCGTCGTCGGCGCGGAGCGTCTGGTACGCGGCGTACGCAGCACCGGCGACGGCGACGACGCCGACGATGATGAGTGCGACTCCGCCGAAGCCGAGACCCTTCTTCTGCTGCGACGGGACGTACTTCGCCGCGGCCTTCTTCGCGCTCTTGCTCTTCTTCTGCGCGTTCTTCACGATCTTCTTGACCCGGGGGTCCTTCGCGAGATCGGTCACGCTGAGCACCGAACCAGCGGTCGAGACGAGTCCGGGGACCACCTCGGACTGGAACTTGTGCGAAGCGCTCTGCGCTGCCGAGGTGGCAGCGTGCACGCCGGTTGCGAACGCGGGACGGATCCCGTTGTCGATCGCGTTCTGCACGCGGGGTGCGATGTCCTTGCGAGCTGCGTCCGCGGCGTTCGACCGGGCCTCAGCCAGGATCGCGTTCGCGTGCTCGAGGACCTTGCGCTGCTCGCCGAGGAGCGAGGCGGTCTGGCCCTTGAGCTTCTTGATCTGCTTCCGACGCTTTCGCGGGATCTCGATCGTCGTCATCTGGTACCTCCATCGGATCGGCGTGCCCCCATCCTGCCACCACACTGCCTGACAGGTCACGGAACCGCAGCTGTGCAATCCGTCCGCGGTCAGGAGTACATGCGAGAATCGGAACATGTCTCTGCACACCGCTGTCGCAACGATCCACACCAACAAGGGCGACATCCGCGTCAACCTGTTCGGCAACCACGCACCGAAGACCGTCAAGAACTTCGTCGACCTCGCCACGGGCCAGCAGGAGTGGACCCACCCCGGCACGGGCAAGGTCTCGACCGACAAGCTCTACGACGGCGTGATCTTCCACCGCATCATCAAGGACTTCATGATCCAGGGCGGCGACCCGCTCGGCCAGGGCATCGGTGGCCCGGGTTACCGCTTCGACGACGAGATCTCCCCGGAGCTCACGTTCCAGAACCCCTACATCTTCGCCATGGCGAACGCCGGCATCCAGGGCGGCCGCGGCACCAACGGCTCGCAGTTCTTCATCACCACGGTGGCGACGCCGTGGCTGCAGGGCAAGCACACCATCTTCGGTGAGGTCGCCGACGACGAGTCCCGCGCGGTCGTCGACGCGATCGAGGGTGTTCCGACCGACGGTCGCGACAAGCCCGTCGAGGACGTCGTCATCCAGAGCATCGACGTCGAAGGCGTCTGACCCTCACGTGACCGACCAGGCGTACAACCCGAACAACACCTGCTACCGGCATCCGGACCGGCAGAGCTTCGTCCTCTGCCAGCGCTGTGGGCGGACGATCTGCCCGGAGTGTCAGACGCCGGCGGCGGTTGGGGTGCACTGCCCGGAGTGCGTGCGTGAGCAGCGCGCACAGTTCGCAGCGAACCGCCGAGCGTCCGGAGCCCCGAGTGGGTTCACGGTCGCTCGGCGGCGCTTCGCCATGCTCGACCAGAAGGCCACGGTCGTCATCATCGCGATCTCGGTCGTCATCTGGCTGCTCGACCAGGTGAGCGGGCGGGCGCTCACGAGTTGGCTCGCCTTCTACACGCCGGCCATCGGCACGCAGCCCTGGCGGCTCGTGACCGGGTTGTTCGTGCACTCATCGTTCCTGCACATCGCCTTCAACATGTTCGCCGTCTTCATCTTCGGACGGATCCTCGAGAACATGCTCGGGACGTGGCGGTTCCTCGCCCTCTACTTCCTCGCGGGACTGGGCGGTGATCTCGCCGTGGCGTGGCTGACTCCCGGGACCCCGGTGGTCGGTGCCTCCGGAGCGATCTTCGGTCTGTTCGCCGCGTTCTTCATCATCCAGCGCAGCCTGGGCTACAACGCAGTCCAGCTGCTGGTGGTGATGGGCCTCAACCTCCTCATCGGGTTCCTGCCCGGGACGCAGATCTCGTGGCAAGCGCACGTCGGTGGGATCGTCATCGGCTTCGTGACCGGGTACGTGTTCTCGAAGACGCGCAACGTGCGGAAGCGAGGGCTGCAAGCCGGACTCTTGATCGCCGAGGGCGTTGTGCTGATCCTGGCGATCTACGCCGCGTTCATCAGCATCGGTGGCCTCGGCGTGTGGGGCGTCTGACAGATCCCCTCGAACGCCCCGTCGCACTCCGGCGGGGCGTTCGTCGTTCCCGGGGCACACACCGCTCCTGCTCATCCACAGCTCTCCACAGCGTCCCCGGGAGTTATCCACAGGTGTGGAGAAGTCGGTGAGTTACACCAGTGTGATTATCCCCACTGTGGACTCAGCTGTGGATAACTCCGGGGTGCGGGTGTGGATGACCGTGTGGAGAGTGGGGAAATGTGTGGAGAACGGCCGGATCATCGAGGATCTGCGTTCCTCTGGTGCTCGACCTTGTGGAGAACGACAACGCCCGCCGCACCTTGCGGTGCGACGGGCGTCGAGAGAACAGCGGGCTGGAGGTCAGCGCCACCGGGTGGTCATGAGGAAGCCGACGAACATGATGCCGAAGCCGATCACGATGTTCCACGAGCCGAGGCTCGGAACCGGCAGCGTGGCGTTCGAGATGTAGAAGACGATCACCCACACCAGACCGATGAGCATGAAGCCGAACATGACCGGCTTGAACCACACCGGGTTCGGGGCGTCCCCCGCGGTGTCGACCGAGTCAGCTCGGGTCGTCCGGGCGGGCTTGGTGCGGTCCTTGTCCTTGGCCATGGCCGGTATCCTACCGTGACCACGTGTGTGGATCGGCCCGCGGACCGCCGCACACATCCCCCACGAGTACGGTGAACCGCCATGACCAGGATCCTCGTCGTCGACAACTACGACAGCTTCGTCTACACGCTCAACGGGTACGTGCAGCAACTCGGCGCCGAGACCGACGTCGTGCGCAACGATGCCTTCCCCGAGTCCGAGATCGCCGACCGGATCGCCGAGTACGACGGCGTGCTCCTGTCCCCGGGTCCGGGAACGCCAGCTGCTGCGGGCGTCTCGATCCCCACGGTGCACGCGGCCATCGCTGCCGAGACCCCCCTGCTGGGTGTCTGCCTGGGGCACCAGGCCATCGCTGAGGCCCTCGGTGCCACGGTGACGCACGCCGAGGAGCTCATGCACGGCAAGACCTCCGAGGTCGACCACGACGACAGCGCGCTCTTCGCCGGTGTCCCGCACCCCTTCACGGCAACGCGGTACCACTCGCTCGCCATCGTCGACGGCACCGTCCCCGACGAGCTCACCGTCACCGCGCGCACCGAGGGCGGGGTCATCATGGGCGTCCAGCACCGTGCGCACCCCGTGTTCGGCGTGCAGTTCCACCCGGAGTCGGTCCTGACCGAGGGCGGCTACCGCATGGTCGGCAACTGGCTCGAGACCACCGGCCTGACCGGAGCCGCTGCGCGCGCCGCTGACCTCGGGCCACTCATCGCCACGCACCGCGCCTGACGCACCCGTCTGCCGTGCGCGGACCTGGCGATCACGCTCGGGGCTGTGCCGTCCGACCGGTCGTGGGCGCGGCGGACGGATCAGCGTCCGTCGTCACCGTCGCCCTTGTCGCCGCTCGGGGTCGGGTTCTTCGCCGGCTCGTTCGGTGCCGCGCAGTAGGCCAAGGTGACGGTGCTGCCCTGGGCGATGTCGCCCTGCGGGGTGCTCTGCTGGGTGACCAGGCCGCCGGTGCACGAGTTCGACGGTGCCGGAGCGACCGTCAATCCGAGTTGCTCGAGGGACGCCTTGGCTTCGGTGTACAGCTGGTTCGTCACGTTCGGCAGCTGCACCTTGCCGTTGGAGACCGTGAGGTTCACCGCGGAGCCCTTGGTCTGGATCGAGCCTGACGCCGGGTCGGAGCTCATCACGGTGCCGGAGGGGACATCGGGCGAGTACCCGGACGTGATGGCGCCGAGCGTGAAGCCCGCACTGTCCAACGCCTGCTGTGCTGCTGCCTGTGACTGGCCGCTCAGCTCGGGGATGGCAACGGGTTCCGGACCCGAGGACACGATGACGTTCACGCTCTGGCTGCGTCCGACGTTGATCCCTGAGCCGGGGTCGGTGCGGATGACCGTCCCCTTGTCGACGTCGTCGGAGTTCTCCTCGACCTGGACCGCCTTCAGGTCGCGCCTCTCCAACGCGGCGGCGGCGGCGTCGTAGGACAACCCGGCGACGTTCGGCACCGAGACCGAGGACGACACCGGCGGCTTGCCGGGCTGCAGGTTCGCCACGAAGAAGACGACCCCGACGACGACGGCGACCGTCAGCAGGACGCCGACCCAGATCCACGCGACGGGCGGGCGGTTCTGCGTGCGCTGCGGACGGTGTTCGGCGGTGTCGTCGTCGAGCTCACGGAAGGCCGACGCGGCGTTCGAGGTCATGCGCGGATCGACCCCGAACAACACCGTCGAGGCATCGTTCGCGGCGTTCTGCTGCAGCTTCTTCGTCGATGCCGGGACGTGCCCGGCTGCGGCCTGCTGCAGATCCGAGCGGAACTCGGCGGCGTTCTGGAACCGGCGGGTGCGGTCCTTGACGAGGGCGTGGAGTGTGACCGCGTCGAGCGCCGGGGAGACCGCGGGGGTGATGGTGGACGGCGCGACGGGCTGCTCGCTGACGTGCTGGTACGCGACCGCGACCGGGGTGTCACCGAGGAACGGCGCGCGACCGGTGAGGAGCTCGAAGAGCACGACGCCGGTCGAGTACAGGTCGGTCCGGGCATCCACGGTCTCGCCGCGGGCCTGCTCCGGGGAGAAGTACGACGCGGTACCGAGGATCGACGTGGTCTGCGCGACCGTGGCCGAGGTGTCGGTGATGGCCCGCGCGATGCCGAAGTCCATGACCTTGACCTGGCCGCTGTGCGTGACCATCACGTTGGCCGGCTTGATGTCGCGGTGCACGACGCCCGCCCGGTGCGAGTACTCGAGCGCCGTGAGGATGCCCTCGGTGATGCGAACGGCCTCGTCCGGGGCGACGGCACCCTCGGCGATGATGTCGGAGAGCGGCCGCCCCTCGACGTACTCCATCACGATGAAGGGGACCTGCACCTCGGCACCCGACGGCTCGGACACCGTCTCTTCGCCGGCGTCGTAGACGCGGACGACGGTCGGGTGCGCCATGCGCGCAGCGGCCTGGGCTTCCTGGCGGAACCGCGTGCGGAAGACCGGGTCGTTCGCGAGGCTCGGCTTGAGGAGCTTCACCGCGACCTTCCGGCCGAGGCGGGTGTCGTTGCCGAGGTGCACGGTCGCCATGCCGCCTCGACCGATGACGTCACCGATCTCGTAGCGATTCGCGAGGAGCGTGATCCCCGCGGTCACACCTTCTGGCACGTACTCCTCCGTCTGTCGGTCCGGGCTAGTGTACGGCAGCCCCACCTGGTGGGAGGCTGGTCACCGCGCGCTCGACCGAACCGTTACCGAACGGTGTCGACAGTCCCCGTCCGGGGGGCGTTCAGTTCGGGTCCTGCGGACCCTGGCTGGGGTTGTTGCCCTCGGTCGGGTCGGTGGTCGGCTCGTCGGTGGCCTCCCACGTGGCGCTCGTGGTGGACGAGCTCGGCGAGGTCAGGTCGCCGCACTTCGCCGTGTACGAGAGCGAGATCGTGCCCGGTTCGGCGCCCGTGACCTCGATCGAGGTCGTGGTCACGGTGCCGGTGGACTGGTTCTTCCCGTCGGTGCCGTTGTTGATCGTGTAGTTGTACCCGCTCAACGAGTGGCCGGCCGGGCACGCCGTGAAGGCGTTCCACGAGAACGTCACCTTGCCGTCCGACGAGACCGTCCCGGCGGTCGGGGCATCGGGTGCGGTCGTGACGGTCGGCACCGCGGTGTACGCCTTGATGGTCACGAGCGTGCCGGGTTCGAGGTTGCCGGTGGGGTCGAGTGACTGCACCGTGCCGACCTGACCGGCGTTGGCAGCCGGGTCGCCGTCGACGATCGTCGCCTCGAGCCCGAGCTGCTGCAGGCGCGCCTGGGCCTCCGTCGCCTGCACGCCGGTGTAGTCCGCCAGGGACACCGTCACCCTGCTCGGTGAGGGCGTGGGGGTCGGCGTCGGCGTCGGGGTCCGGCTCGGTTTCGGGGAACTCGAGCTCTTCGTCGGAGCGGGCTCCGGGTCGCCTGCACCGTTCAGGGCGACGGCTCCGATGACGGCTGCGATGGCGAGCACGACGACGACACCGACGACCCACCAGATCCAGGCGCGCTTCTTCTTCGGCTCGTCGGAATCGTCGGAGACGGGCGAGCCGGGGGTACCCGCGCCACCGGCCACCGCGCCGGCCTGGGTGCCGATGAGTGCGGTCGCGGCGTCGTTCCCCTGGCCCTGCGGCGGGTTGAACGCGACGGTGCCGTTCTGCGCGATCGCGGGGACGGCCACGGTGGCTGCGGCCACGTCACCACGACGGAGCGCCTGTGCGGCACGGGCGAGGTTGGCGGCCGTCGCGGGACGGTCGGCGGGCTTCTTCGCGATGCACGAGATGACCAGGGCCGAGACGGGCTCCGGGATGTCCCCGGGCAGCGGCGGCGGCTGCTCGTTGATGTGTGCCATCGCGATCGCGACCTGCGACTCACCGGTGAACGGACGACGACCCGCCAGGGCCTCGTACGCGACGATGCCGAGCGAGTAGATGTCGGTCGACGGCGAGGCGGGGTGGCCGCTCGCCTGCTCGGGCGACAGGTACTGCACCGTGCCCATCACCTGACCGGTCGCGGTGAGCGGGACCTGGTCGGCGATGCGGGCGATGCCGAAGTCGGTGATCTTGACGCGCCCGTCGGGCGTGATGAGCAGGTTGCCGGGCTTGATGTCGCGGTGCACCAGGCCGACCGCGTGCGCGGCCTGCAGGGCGTTCGCGGTCTGCGCGACGATGTCGAGCACCTTGTCGACCGGGAGCGTGTGCTCGCGCTCGATCATGGTCGACAGGGCCTCGCCGGGGACGAGCTCCATCACGAGGTAGGCGCTGCCGTCCTCCTCGCCGTAGTCGAAGACGTTGGCGATGCCCTCGTGGTTGACGAGGGCAGCGTGCCGGGCCTCGGCGCGGAAGCGCTCGAGGAAACCGGGGTCACCGAGGTACTCGTCCTTGAGGATCTTGAGTGCGACGGTTCGGCCGATGACGAGGTCGGTCGCCTGCCACACCTCGCCCATGCCGCCGATGGCGACCCGGGAGGAGAGCTGGTACCGCCCACCGAAGGTGAGTCCGCTGGTGGGTCTCATTTGTTCAGCACCGCCTCCATGACTTTCTTCGCGACCGGGGCCGCGACCGTGTTGCCGACTCCGGACTGCCCGAGCCCGCCGCCGTTGCCGACGACGACCGCCACGGCGACCTCCGGGTCCTTGGCGGGGGCGAACCCCGTGAACCAGAGCGTGTAGGGATCGCCGGTGCCACCTTCGGCCGTGCCGGTCTTGCCGGCGACGTCGACACCGTCGATCTTGGCATTGGTACCGGTCCCCGCGTTCACGACGCTCTGCATGGCCTCGGTGAGGTCAGCGGACTCGGAGGGTGACAGCGGATCACTGTACTGCTTCGGGGAGAAGGACTCGACCGTCTTCAGGTCGCTCGTGGTGATCGAGTCGATCAGCGACGGCTGCATGACCTTGCCACCGTTCGCGATGCCGGCCGACACCATCGCCATCTGCAGCGGGGAGACTCGGACGCTGGCCTGGCCGAAGGCGCTCAGCATGAGCTGGGCCGTCGAGTCGACGTCGGGGTACTGGCTCGCGGTGGCAGCCATCGGGACCTCGATCGCGTCGCCGAAGCCGTACTTGTCGGCCATGCTCTTGATCGCGTCGTACCCGAGCTTCTGGCCGAGTTCCGCGAAGGGGATGTTGCAGGAGTACTGGATGGCCGTGCGGAGCTTGACCTTGTCGCCACCGCCGCAGGTGCCACCCTCGGCGTTGTTGATGTAGGAGCTCGTCCCGGGCAGCTGTAGTCGCGACGGGTTCGGGAACGTGGAGTCGAGGTTGTACTTGCCGCCCTCGAGTGCCGCGGAGGCCACCACGAGCTTGAACACCGACCCGGGCGTGTACAGGTCACCGCCGATGGCGCGGTTCTGCAACGGGGCGGTGTCGGCGCCGAGCAGGGCGTCGTACTGCCGCTTGACCTCGGCCGTGTCGTGCGAGGTGAGCGAGTTCGGGTCGTAGCTCGGCTTCGAGACCATCGCGAGGATCTTGCCGGTCTTCGGCTGGATCGCGACGACGGCACCGCTGTTGGTGCCGAGTGCGTCGTACGCGGCCTGTTGCACGTCGGGGTCGATGGTCAGGTTGACGTTGTCGCCCTGGACGTCCTGGCCGGTGAGGATCGAGTTGAGGTTCTGGAAGAACGAGGCGTCGGAGTTGCCCGACAGCACGGTGTTCTCCGCGCTCTCGATGCCGGTGTTGCCCTGCCCGATCGTGAAGTACCCGGTCACCGCCGAGTACAGGTCGCCGTTCGTGTACTTCCGCTGGTACTGGTACTGGTCGTCCACCGGGGTCGACTCGGCGATCGGGCTGCCGTCGACGAGGATCGCGCCACGCTTGGTTGAGTAACTGTCCAAGATGGTTCGGGAATTCCGGGAGTCGGCGCGCAACGAGTCGGCTGCGAAGAACTGGATCGACGTCGTCGACACGAAGAGTGCGACGAACATGAGCACGATGACGGTCGAGACACCGCGGAGCTGTCGGTTCATCGACGACGCTCCTTCCTGGTCCGCCCGCTCGCGGCGGGCAGCGCGCCCTGCTGGACACGCTGTTCGGCGGGGATCGAGTCGGTCAGGCGCAGCAGCATCGCGGCGATGATCCAGTTGGCGATGAGTGACGAACCACCGGCGGCCATGAACGGCGTCGTCAGGCCCGTCACCGGGATGATCCGGGTGATGCCGCCGACGACCACGAACACCTGCAGGGCGATGATGAAGCCGAAGCCGACACCGAGCAGCTTGCCGAAGTCGTCCTGCGCCATGAACCCGACGCGGATGCCACGCGATGCGAACACGATGAAGAGGGCGAGGATCGCGAAGACGCCGATCAGGCCGAGCTCCTCACCGAGCGACGCGACGATGTAGTCGGCGTTGGCGACCGGCGTGATGTACGGCCTGCCCTGCCCGAGCCCGGTTCCGGTGATCCCGCCGTTCGCGAACCCGAACAGGCCCTGCACGAGCTGGTAGCTCGCCTGGGTGTCGCGGCTGAAGACCTCTTGGTTGAACGGGTCGAGCCACTGTTCGAAGCGGCCGCGCACGTACTCCAGGACGCTCTGCGCGACGAGGGCACCACCGATGAACAGCGTGAGCCCGATCGCGACCCAGCTGACGCGTGCCGTGGCGACGTAGATCATCACGAGGAACAGGCCGAAGTACAGCAGGGCGGTGCCGAGGTCGCGCTGGAACACGAGGACGGCCATCGCGGCGCCCCACATCACCAGGATCGGACCGAGGTCACGGGCACGCGGGAACGTCATGCCGAGGAACTTCTTGCCGACGATCGACAGCGAGTCGCGGGCGGTGACGAGGTACCCGGCGAAGAACAGCGCCATGGTGATCTTCGCGAGTTCACCGGGCTGGAACGAGAACGGGCCGATCTTGATCCAGACCCGCGCGCCACCGATGTTCGTGCCGATGCCCGGCAGCATCGGCAGGAGCAGCAGGACGATCGTCAGCGCCATGAAGATGTAGCGGTACCGCTGCAGGAACCGGTGGTTGCGGACGGCGACGAGCGTGATGATCGCCAGGACCATCGCGAGCATCGTCCAGACGATCTGCTTCACGCCGATGGCGTCCCAGCCGGACAGGCCGTTGTGGACGTCGATGCGGTAGATCTCGGCGATGCCGATGCCGTTCAGGACGAGCGCGATCGGCAGGATGAACGGGTCGGCGTTCTTCGCCACGACCCGCAGCACCACGTGCATGACGAGTGCGAGGCCGAGGATGCCACCGCCGACCCAGAGCACCGACTGGTCGAACAGCCGGCCCTTGGTGCCGAGCTGCACGAGCACCATCGCACCCGCGCAGATGCCGCACGCGATGACGAGCAGGAAGAGCTCGAGGTTCCGCGCGCGGGCGGGCTCCCGGAGCTTGATCGTGATCGCCTGGGTGAAGGACTGGGCGGCCGTGGCGTTGCTCATCGCGGGCTCCGCGTCGGGTTCGGCGACGGTGATCGGGTCGGCGAGGGCGACGGTGACGAGCTGACGTCCCCGTCCCCACCGGTGCCGGCCTGGTCCTCGCCGGTCGCGGCGGCCTTGCGCAGGCGGTCGACGATGTCACGCGCGTCGGTGAGGGACTGCGCGTTGATCGTCGAGCGGACGTTCTCGCGGGTGTAGTCCGGCAGCGACGAGACCGTGATGTCGGTGTCCTCGTACACGTCGGACAAGGCCAACGGCCCGATCGACTGCTGCACGCCCTTGTAGATCGCGACGGTCCCGCGGTCGGTGCCGACGTAGTAGTGGTCCTGCGTGATCCGCCAGCCGATGAACACCGCGCCGACGAGCACGGCGACCGCGACCACGAGCGCGACGGTCCAGGAAACCCGACGGCGGATGCGGCGTCGGCGGTCCTCGGCGATGAGCTCGGCGAAGAACTGGTCGGACTCGGGCTCGAAGTGCGAGTCCTCGGGCGCGGTGGTGACCTTGAGCGGGTGCAGCAGGATCGTGGGGAGGCGGATCGGCTTGCGGCCGGTCGACGCCTCGAAGGTGAGCGGTGCCGCAGCGGAGCCGACCGTGGTGGCCGCGTCGTCGTCGTCCTCGGGTTCGGTGTCCGTGACGTCCATCACCACGACGGTGACGTTGTCGGGGGCGCCGTGGTCGAGCGTCTCCTTCACCAGGCGCTGCGTGACCTGGTTGGCGTCCATGTTCGAGGCCAGGGCGTGGCGGATTCGCTCTTCGGCCAGGTACGAGGACAGGCCGTCGGAGCAGAGCAGCCAGCGGTCGCCCGGCTGGATGTCCATGATCGCCGTGTCGACCTCGGGTGCTGCGTCGACGTCACCGAGCACGCGCATCAGCACGGAGCGACGCGGGTGGACCGCGGCTTCCTCCGGCGTGATCCGGCCGCTGTCGACGAGACGCTGGACGAAGGTGTGGTCGGACGTGATCTGCTGCAGCTCGCCGTCGCGGTGACGGTAGATGCGGGAGTCACCGATGTGCGCGATCGCGATCTGCTCGCCGACGCGGATCATCGCGGACACCGTGGTGCCCATCCCGGTGAGCTCCTGGTGCTCGAACACGGTCTCGGTGATCAGCTGGTTCGCCGCGATGAGTGCCGACTGCAGCGCGAACTCGGCGTCGTGCGCCGACGGGAACTCGCGGTCGACCTCGCGGATGCGCCGGATCGCGATCGCCGAGGCGACGTCACCGCCGGCGTGGCCGCCCATGCCGTCCGCCACCGCGAACAGGTGCGCCCCGGCGTAGCCGGAGTCCTGGTTGTTCGCGCGGATGCGCCCCACGTGGGACACAGCGGCGCTCAGCGTGCGAGCGGTCATGCCGGGTTACCGCCGCAGCTCGAACGTCGTCGTCCCGATCGTGATGGGCGTGCCCTCTGCCACGAGGACGGGAGCGCTCACCTTCTGACCGTTGACGAAGGTGCCGTTCGTGGACTCGAGGTCGGTGAGGAGCCAGCCGTCGGCGCGGAGGTCGAGGCGGGCGTGGTTGGTCGAGGTGTAGTCGTCACGGATCACGACGTTCGACTCGCTCGAACGTCCGATCGTGATGGGGCCGCCACCCAGGGGCATCTCCATGCCCTCGCGTGCACCCTCGGTGATGACCAGGCGGGACGCGGCCGGCGAGGCGGGCCGTTGCGCACCGCCGGGTTGCCCGATCACGTCGGTGAACGCACCGCTCGAGGCGGGGCCGGGGGCCGCCGCCGCCGGGACGGTGGGGGTGCTCGGTCCGGACGGCGCCGACTTGGGATCGGTCGGGATCGTGCGGACGCGCTGGCCGAAGAGATCGCTGCGCAGGGCGAACACGATCACGAACACGAACAGCCAGAGCACCGCGAGGAACGCGAAGCGCAGGACGAGCAGGGTCAGGCCTGTGGTCATCGAGCACCTCCGTCGTTCTCCGGGATCACCCGGAACACCATACGGGTACGACCGATCTCGATGGTGGAGTCCGGCTCGACGATCGCCTGCTGGAAGTGCTGACCGTTCAGCTTCGAGCCGTTCGTGGAGCCGAGATCGGTGGCCTGGGCGTGCTTGCCGTCCCACAGCACCTCGACGTGCTTCCGGCTCGTCCCGGTGTCCGCGATGGTGATGTCGGCGTCGCTGCCGCGCCCGATCACCGTGCGCCCGCGGTGCAGTCGGTGTCGCTGCGAGCCGATGTCGAGCACCGGGATCCAGGCCACGTCGCGCTGCACGGTGGTGGAGTCGACCTGCAGGATGCCCGTCGAGAGCGTGCCGTCCTGCTGGAGCCGGATGGTGACCGGGCCGGAGAACGAGTAGTTCTGCGCGACGGCGTGTTGGTGCACCATCTGGGTCAGTTCGTCGATGAGCGGGCGACCGACGTCGTTCATACGTGTGAAGTCCGGCGGTGCCAGGCGCACGGTGAACTCGTTCGGCACGAGGATGCGCTCGCGGGAGACCACTGCAGCCTTCGTGTCGAGCTCGCGCCGCAGGGCGCTCGAGATCTCGACGGGCTGCACCCCGGAGCGGAAGGTCTTCGCGAACGCGCCGTTGACGGCGCGTTCCAACCCTCGCTCGAAGTTGTCCAGCAGGCCCATGCGTCTCCCGTGTCGTCGGTCGTCAACCACTGCATGGTAGTGGTTGGCGTTGACACCCGTCTGTGCGTGGTAGTGTTTCGGGGCTGGCGCGAGTGGCGGAATTGGTAGACGCGCACGGTTCAGGTCCGTGTGCTGGAAACGGCGTGGGGGTTCAAGTCCCCCCTCGCGCACCAGGCGAAGAACAGGAAAGGCCCCGGAGGAATCCGGGGCCTTTCCTGTTTCTCGGGCGCGGGCAGGGGCCGGCCGTCGACGCGTGTGGCCTCAGGCCCGGTCGGCGTCCGTCGTGTGGTCGGCATCCGGCCTGGAGGCACGGCTCGGCCCCGACACGCCGGTCCCGTCGAACCCGTGGTCGGCTCTCCGGGCCTGCTGCGGGGTGAAGAACGGGCGCGCGCTGGGCAGGAAGAGCAGGATCGCGGCGACGACCGACAGCGCGATCGTCAGCACCGCGAGTTCGCCGCCGGTCAGGCTCAGGACCGCGCGGAAGGCCGCGACGACGACGAGCACGATGCGCGCGACGCGGGAGCCTCCGGCCATCCGGAACACCGCCCACGTCACCAGGGCCCAGAGCGCCAGGGCGACGATCCCGGCGAGGACCGGTGCCTGGCCGACCGCGGCGTCCGTCGCGAAGAACTGGAGCACGGTGGCGACGATGCAGGCTGCCACCCACACCAGCCACAGCACGAAGGACACGGTGACCACCTGCGGTCGGTCCGGTCGTCGGAGGATGAACGTCCTGGTCATGCTGCACCGCCCTCTGCCGCTCCCTGGTGCGGCACGTCGAGCGTACCGAGCGGACGGAGTCCTGCCGAGGTGCCCCGCTACGGTGACCGGGTGACCGACGAACGCACGACCGTCCCCCGTCCCGGTGTCGACGTCCCCGACGACCGCGGTCGCATCGGACTCGACGCCGTGGGCCGTGCCCTCGACCGCAACCCCGACGTCGTCGTGCGGGACGTCGAGGTGGTGTCGAACGGCTGGCACGTGCTCCGCCGCACGACCCTCGACGTCCGGCGCCGTGACGGTCGGTGGGACCGGCAGCAGCGCGAGACCTACGACCGCGGCAACGGTGCGACGGTGCTGCCGTACGACGCCGAGCGCGGCACCGTCCTGCTCACGCGGCAGTTCCGGTGGCCGGCGTACGTGAACGGACACCCGGACGGCATGTTGATCGAGGCCGCTGCGGGACTGCTCGACGAGGACGACCCCGAGACCGCGGTGCGGCGTGAAGCGGTCGAGGAGCTCGGCATCCGGCTCGGTGCGCTCGAGCACCTGGGCGACGTGTTCATGAGCCCCGGTTCGGTCACCGAGCGGGTCCACTTCTACCTCGGCGCGTACACGCCGGCCGACCGGGTCGAGGCCGGTGGCGGCGTGGAGGACGAGGGCGAGGACATCGAGGTGCTCGAGGTGCAGCTCGACGAGGCGCTCGCGATGGTGGCGGACGGTCGGATCGCCGACGGCAAGACGATCATGCTGCTGCAGTGGGTGGCGCTGCGGCGGGTGTCACCCCGACAGGGCTGACCCGTCCAGGCCCACCGCTCGCGCGATCGTCGTGCGGACCAGGCCCTCGCGGGTCGGGCGGTCGAGGTAGTCGACCAGGGCGTACCCGTTGGTGGCGTCGACGAGCGCGAAGAGCAGGCGTCCGACGCCGTCCGGGTCGTCGGTGTGCAGCACCCCCGCGCGCACCCCGTCGACGACGACCGTGGTCGCGAGGAGCTGCCAGTCGTCCATGACGTCCCGTGCCGCGGTCGCCAGTGCCGCGTTCGTGCGGCCGATGCTCCACGCGTCGGCCCACAGGGTGGCGACGTCGTCGCGGGCGGGATCGGCGATGCAGTCGAGCAGGGTGCGGAGGCCGGAGACGGGGTCGGGCGCAGCGGCGACGATCGCGCGGACCTCGGCGACCTCGGCCACCGCGACGGTGCGGAACGTCTCGCCGACCAGGTCCTCCATGCTCGGGCGGTAGTGGGCGACGAGCGAGGGCGCGACCCCGATCACGGCGGCGACCCCGCGGAGCGTCACCGCCGCGAGGCCCTCGGCACGCGCCAGGTCGACGGCGGCCGCCGTGATCTGGGCTCCGCGTTCGGCCGGGCTCAGGCGCCGGCGGGCCGGTGTCGACGGCATCGTCCCACCGTATCCGCGCGTCACGCGCCCTCGACCACGAAGGCTGCCCAGAGGTCGGCCCGGGTCGAGAAGACGGAGAGGTCACGGTCGAGGAGCCGACCGGCGTGCTCCACCCGGGCGCGGGCGGTGTGCCGGTGGATGCCGAGGACCCGTGCGGTGCGGTCGTACTCGCAGTTCTCCTGCAGCCAGGTCCGGACGGTGCCCGTGAGCTCGGTGCCGGCCGTGCGGTCGTGGTCGAGCAGCGGGGCGAGGAACGCGCGGGCGACGGCACCGGCGTCCACGTCGACGTGGGCGAGGTGGGCGAGCACCCCCTCTCGGGCGAGGTCGCCGAACTCGGTGGTGCCCGGGCGTCCTTCACGGCGTCGGTCGAGCGCCTGCACGGCCTCGGTGCGGGCGCGTCCGAACGACCGGTACGCGGCGCCGTCGGACAGGCCGGCGCGCAGGTCGAAGCGGTCGACGAGTTCACCGACGATCCCGGTGTCGTCCGCGTTCACGCAGAGGAACAGGGCGTCGTCGACCGCGAAGAACAGGTGCCCCGGACGGTCCTGCACCCACAGTTCGAGCAGGTCCACCACGGTGTCGAGGTCGTGGTCGGGGACGTCGACGGCCGCGATCCGGACGGGTTCGGCGGGCAGCGGCCCCCACACCTCGCGTGACGTCGCCTGCACCACCTCGGGTTCGCCGACGGACAGCATCGTGAGGAGTCCGGTGCGCAGGAGTCCGCGGGCACGGGCGAGCTCGCGGTTCTGCTGCAGGGCGAGGCCGGCCAGGGCGATCACGGCCGTGACGACCTCGCGTCCGGCCCGGTCGAGGGCTCCGCCGTTCGCGATCGCGAGGACGCCGCTCAGGTGCCCGCCTCTGCCGAGCGTCTGCAGGGTGTACCCGACGCCCCGGTCCGTGGCGACCGGCAGGCTCGCTCGCTGCCCGGAGCGCAGCAGCCGCAGCGCCTCGGTCCGCAGGAGGTCGAGGTCGGCAGCGGGCAGCCCGTCGGCGGGGTGTCCGCGGTCGAGCCGCCCGGAGACGTCGAACAGGCCGACCCACCCGTCGAGCTGCCGGGACAGCTCGGCGATGGTCGCACCGAGTCCGTCCGGTCGCATCGCGGCGAGCGAGATGGCCCGCTGCGCGGCGAGGGCCCAGGCACCGCGTGCGTTGGCGTCCCGCGCGACCGCTTCGGCGTTGGCCTGCGCGACCGCGATGAAGGAGGTCTCGTAGGGCACCTCGAACAGCGGCAGTCCGTTCCGGGTGCAGGCGGCGACCAGGGCGTCGGGGGTGCCGGCCCGGACCACCTCGGTGCCGAACCCGAGCGCCACGACACCGCCGTCGACGAGCCGCCGGACGTAGGCCTCGGCGACGTCGTCGCGCACCTCGGCCTCGGCACCGAACTGCGTGCCGGTCGTGAGCAGTCCCTGTCCTTCGGCGAGGAACGGCGTCGGGTCCTCGAGGTCCGAGCTGTGCAGCCAGGACAGCGGGGCATCGAGGGCGTGCTCGTCCGCGTCGGTGAGCGGGCGCAGGTGGAGTTCACGCCGGTGCAGCAGGGAGCGCAGCGTTGCGGGCATGCGGTCACCCTATCCACCGGGTCGATCTGCCCGGGGGCCGATGTACGCCGTGGACAGTACGAGTGTGCGGTGGTGGCTCCTACCATCGCGGCATGTCCTCCACCGCAGCGTCCGCGACCCGAGCGACCACCGGCGGCCCCTCGCTGCCCCAGGAGCGACGGCTCGTCACCGCAGTCCCCGGCCCGCGATCACAGGAGTTGCTCGCCCGGAAGGCCGGTGCCGTCGCGGCCGGGGTCGGGGTCGCCGTGCCCATCGCCGTCGTCGCGGCCGGTGGCGGCGTCGTGGTCGACGCCGACGGCAACTCGTTCGTCGACCTCGGGTCCGGGATCGCCGTGACGTCGGTCGGCAACGCCCACCCCGGCGTGGTCGCTGCGGTCACCGAGCAGGTCGCCGCCTTCACGCACACGTGCTTCACCATCGCCGCCTACGACGGGTACGTCGCCGTCGCCGAGGCACTCAACCGTCTGACCCCCGGCGACCACGAGAAGCGGACGGCGCTGTTCAACTCCGGGGCCGAGGCCGTCGAGAACGCCGTCAAGATCGCCCGGAAGCACACCGGTCGGCAGGCCGTCGTCGTCTTCGACCACGCCTACCACGGCCGCACGAACCTGACGATGGCGCTGACCGCGAAGAACCAGCCCTACAAGAACGGCTTCGGACCGTTCGCACCCGAGGTCTACCGCGTCCCGATGTCGTACCCGTTCCACGACGGGCTGTCGGGGCCCGAGGCGGCGAAGCGTGCGATCGGCCAGATCGAGAAGCAGGTCGGAGCTCTGAACACCGCTGCGGTCCTGATCGAACCGATCCAGGGCGAGGGCGGCTTCGTCGTCCCGGCACCGGGGTTCCTCACCGCACTGTCCGAGTGGGCCACCGCCAACGGCGTCGTGTTCATCGCCGACGAGGTGCAGACCGGGTTCGCCCGCACCGGCGCGATGTTCGCCAGCGAGCACGAGGGGATCGTGCCCGACGTCGTCACGACCGCGAAGGGCATGGCCGGCGGACTCCCGTTGTCCGGTGTGACCGGGCGTGCGGCGATCATGGACTCCGCCCACGTCGGCGGCCTCGGCGGGACGTACGGCGGCAACCCGATCGCCTGCGCCGCAGCCCTCGCGGCCATCGACGCCTTCGAGCACGATGGACTCGTCGAGCGCGCCGGGGCGATCGGCACGGTCCTGCTCGACGCCCTGCGCAGCGCGCAGGCCGACGACCCCCGCATCGGCGACGTCCGCGGCCGCGGTGCGATGGTCGCGATGGAGCTCGTCGACCCGGCCACCGGTGATCCCGACCCCGGGCTCACCGGACGGGTGGTGCAGCACGCGTTCGAGCACGGCGTCATCGCCCTCACGGCCGGCACGTACGGCAACGTCGTGCGCTTCCTGCCGCCGCTGTCGATCGACGACGTCCTGCTCCGCGACGGCCTGACCGTCGTCCTCGACGGGCTGGCCGCGTCGTGAGCGCGACGATCCCCGCCACAGCGTGGCCCAGCGTCCCCGACGCCACCGGACCAGCCGCCGAACAGGCGGTGCTCGACCGCGTCCCCACGGGCCTCCTGGTCGACGGTGCCTGGCAGCCGGCGGCCGACGGCGGTACCTTCGCCGTCGTCGACCCTGCGACCGGCGAAACACTCCTGCACATCGCCGACGCCTCGCCCGAGGACGGCCGGAAGGCGCTCGACGCCGCCGTCGCCGCACGGCACGGCTGGGCGACCACGCCCCCGCGGCAGCGCGCCGAGGTGCTGCGCCGCGCCTTCGACCTGCTGCAGGAGCGACGCGAGGAGTTCGCGCTCCTGATGACGCTGGAGATGGGCAAGCCCCTGGCCGAGGCCCGCGGCGAGGTCGCGTACGGCGGCGAGTTCCTCCGCTGGTTCTCGGAGGAAGCGGTCCGGATCGGCGGTTCGTACGGCACCAACCCCGAGGGGACCGGCCGTGCCACCGTCTCGCACAAGCCCGTCGGACCCGCGTTCCTGATCACACCGTGGAACTTCCCGTTGGCGATGGCGACCCGCAAGATCGCACCGGCGCTCGCCGCAGGCTGCACCGTCGTCGTGAAGCCAGCCGAACTGACGCCGCTGACCACCCTGCTGTTCGCCGACCTGCTCGTCGAGGCGGGTGTGCCCGCCGGCGTCGTCAACGTCGTCCCGACCACCCGGGCCGCCGACGTCTCCGCGCCCGTGATCGCCGACCGCCGCCTGCGCAAGCTGTCCTTCACGGGTTCCACGCCGGTCGGACGGACACTGCTCGGCCAGGCGGCACAGAACGTGCTCCGGACGAGCATGGAACTCGGCGGCAACGCCCCGTTCCTGGTGTTCGCCGACGCCGACCTCGACCTGGCGGTGGAGGGCGCGCTCGCCGCGAAGTTCCGGAACACCGGCCAGGCCTGCACCGCCGCGAACCGGTTCCTGGTGCACGAGGACGTCGCCGACGAGTTCACCCGCCGGGTCACCGAGCGGGTCGCCGCGATGCGGGTCGGCCGGGGGACCGAGGACGGCGTGGCCATCGGGCCGCTCATCGACGCCCGAGCCGTGGACAAGGCGCACCGCCTGGTCACCGACGCGGTCGAGCGCGGGGCGACGCTCCGGACCGGCGGACACCCGGTCGACGGGCCCGGCACCTTCTACGCACCGACCGTCCTGACCGACGTGCGACCCGGCAGCGCGATCCTCGACGACGAGATCTTCGGGCCGGTGCTCGCCATCCGCACGTTCCGCTCCGAGGACGAGGCCGTGGCCGCCGCGAACGACACCGAGTACGGTCTGGTCGGCTACGCGTTCACCGAGGACCCGGCACGCGGGCAGCGCCTGATGGAGCGGCTCGAGACCGGGATGCTGGGGCTGAACACCGGGGTCGTGTCGAACGCCTCGGCCCCGTTCGGCGGCGTGAAGCAGTCCGGCCTCGGTCGCGAGGGCGGCGGCGAGGGCATCGCCGAGTACCTCGAGACCATGTACACGCTCACCCCGGACCCGTTCCGGCACACCGACAGCACCACGACCGCACAGGGAGCAGCTCGATGATCGAGAAGGACGTCGTCGTCATCGGAGCCGGTGTCGCCGGTCTCACCGCCGCGAACCGCCTGCGGGCCGCCGGCCTGCGGGTCGCCGTGCTCGAGGCCCGCGACCGCGTGGGGGGCCGCACCTGGACGAACGACATCGACGGGGTGACCCTGGAGATCGGCGGGCAGTGGGTCTCGCCCGACCAGACCGCACTGCTCGAGACCCTCGACGAGCTCGGCCTGCAGACGTACGACCGGTACCGCGAGGGCTCCAGCGTCTACGTCGACGCCGACGGCACCCGGACCGAGTACACCGGCGACATCTTCCCCCTGCCCGAGGCCACGGCGAACGAGATCGAACGGCTCGTCGCCGTCGTCGACGAGTACGTCGCGAAGGTCGACCCGGCTCGCCCCTGGGAGACCCCGGACGCGGCCGCCCTCGACGAGGTCTCGTTCCGCGCCTGGCTGCACGACCTCAGCCCGGACCGGGTCGCGACCGACAACGTCGAGCTGTTCATCGCCGGCGCGATGCTCACGAAGCCCGCGCACGCGTTCTCGGCGCTGCAGGCCCTGCTGATGGCGGCGTCCGCCGGGAGCTTCACCAACCTGGTCGACGCCGACTTCATCCTCGACAAGCGGGTCGTCGGCGGCATGCAGCAGGTGTCCCAGCGGCTCGCCGAGCGCCTCGGCGACGACGTGCACCTGAACGCCCCGGTCCGGACGCTGCGGTGGGGCGACGACGGGGTCGTCGCGCTCGCCGACGGCGGCATCGAGGTGCACGCCCGACAGGCACTCGTCGCGGTCCCGCCGCCCCTGTACTCGCGGATCTCGTACGAGCCGCCGCTGCCCCGACGCCAGCACCAGCTGCACCAGCACCTGTCGATGGGCTTCGTGATCAAGGTGCACGCCGTCTACGACCGTCCCTTCTGGCGTGCGGCGGGCCTGTCCGGCACCGCGTTCAGCCCGTACGAGGTCGTGCACGAGGCGTACGACAACACCTCGCACGGTTCGGAGCAGGGGACCCTGGTCGGGTTCGTCTCCGACCAGCACGCGGACGACCTGTTCGCGCTGTCGACCGAGGAGCGCCGGGCCCGGGTGCTCGCCTCGCTGGCGCACTACTACGGCGACGAGGCCCTGTCGCCCGTCGTCTACTACGAGAGCGACTGGGGCACCGAGGAGTGGACGCGCGGCGCCTACGCGGCGAGCTTCGACCTGGGCGGGCTCGTCCGCTACGGCGCCGACCAGCGCGCCGCGGTCGGTCCGATCCGGTTCGCCTCGAGCGACCTGGCCGGGCAGGGCTACCAGCACGTCGACGGTGCCGTGCGCATCGGTCGTGAGGTCGCCGAGGAGATCCTGGCGGTCGTTCCACAGCCCACTGCGGCACGGTAATCACCTCGGCGGGTTACGGCTGGGTGCCCCGTCCAGGCGCCGACGCGTACCGTCCGGGCCATGAGTGACGCAGCGAACGGGTCCAGCGACCCCACCAAGGACCAGGAGCAGTACACCGAGGACCTGCCGGACGGGTCACCCACGGGCGACGCGACGGAGGACCCGCAGCAGGACAGCGACACGGACTCCGGCGGCGAGCCCGCCGACCCGCAGCAGTAGCGGCGACCCACGGACGGACGGGAGGCGCGGTGCCAGCTGGCACCGCGCCTCCCGTCCGTCGTGGGGCCGGCTGCAACACACCGGCGTCTTGATCGGACGCCGTCACGTCAGCGAGACGCCGCCGGATTCGGCGGCGTCTCGCGGAGACGCCGGCGTCTCCGCGTCGGTCAGCCGATGCGGATCAGCTTCTTGTTCACGAACTCGTCGGCCCCCAGGGGGCCGAGCTCGCGGCCGAAGCCGCTGCCCTTGACGCCACCGAACGGCAGCTCCGGGCTGTCCGCGCCGACGATGTTCACGTAGACCATGCCGGCCTCGATCCGGTCGGCGACCCGGAGTGCCTGGTCGGCGTCGGTGGTGAACAGGTACGAACCGAGGCCGTACGGGGTGTCGTTGGCCAGGGCGATCGCCTGGTCCTCGTCGGCGACGCGGTACACGGCGGCGACGGGGCCGAAGAACTCCTCGCGGTAGGCGTCGTTGTCCGGTGTGACGTCGGTCAGGATCGTCGGCAGGAAGGCGTTGCCCTGGCGGTCGCCGCCCGTGACGACGGTCGCACCCTGCTCGACGGCGGCAGCGAGCTGTTCCTGCAGCCGGTCGGCCGCGGCCGGGGACGACAACGGACCGAGTTCGGCACCGGGCACGCTCGGATCGGTCGGTTCGACCGCCGACATCGCCGCGGTGAACTTCGCCAGGAACTCGTCGTACAGGCCGTCGACCACCAGGAACCGCTTCGGGGCGTTGCAGACCTGGCCGTTCCCTTCGAGCCGGGTGGTGACGGCGGACTCGACGACGGCGTCCAGGTCGTCGGTGGACAGCACGATGAAGGGGTCGGACCCGCCGAGTTCGAGCACCACCTTCGTCAGGTTCCGGCCGGCGATCTCGGCGACCGCGGCACCGGCGCGCGCCGAACCGGTGAGCGAGACGCCCTGCACGCGCGGGTCGGCGATGACGTCGGCGACCTGGTCGTTCGTCGCGAACACGTTCGTGTAGGCGCCGTCCGGGAAGCCGGCATCGTGGAAGATCCGCTCGATGGCCAGGGCGGACTCCGGGCACTGCGGTGCGTGCTTGAGCAGGACGGTGTTGCCGATGACCAGGTTCGGTCCGGCGAACCGGGCGATCTGGTAGGCGGGGAAGTTCCAGGGCATGATGCCGAGCACGACGCCGATGGAGGCCTTGCGGATGAACGCGGACCCCTCGGACCCGTCAGCCAGGGTGATCGGCTGGTCGGCCAGGAACGCCTCGGCGTGGTCCGCGTAGTAGTCGTAGATGTCGGCGCAGAAGTCGACCTCGCCCTCCGCCTGGTCGATCGGCTTCGCCATCTCGCGCACGATCGTGGCGGCGAGCTCGGCGTGCCGCTCCCGGTACAGGTCCGCGACCCGGTGGAGCAGGGCCGCGCGGTCGGCGACCGTCGTCGTCCGTGACCACTCGGTGTGGGTGCGGTCGGCGGCTGCGACGGCATCGTGCAGCTCCGCGTCCGTGATGGTCGGGTAGGTCTCGAGGGTCGTGCCCGTGGTGGGGTCGGTGACGGCGTACATGGCGTCCTCTCGTGGTGGCGGTCAGGCCTGGTCGGTCAGCTGCTTGTTCACACCCGTGACGGGCTGGTTCTCGTCGAAGCCCTTCGGTGCGACCCGGAAGCCCTTCGTGATGACGAGCAGGTAGACGAACCCGATCGCCGCCCACACTCCTCCTGCGATCAGGGCGTCGGCATGGAGCTGTGACCAGAGCACCCCGGTCAGGAGCATCGCGACCCCCGGCAGCACGATGTAGCGCCAGCGGTCGCCCGCCGTGTGACGGCGCCCGTTCCGGATCGCGAAGTGCACGATCACGGTGGCGTTGACGAAGGTGAACGCGATGAGCGCGCCGAAGTTGATGTAGGCCGCGATCGTGTCGAGTGAGAAGCTCATCGCCAGCAGGGTGACCGCGCCGACGAAGACCACGTTGAACACCGGGGTGTGCGTACGGGGGTGCACGTAGCCGAAGACCCGCTTCGGCAGCACGTTGTTCCGACCCATCACCATGAGCATGCGGGCGACGCTGGCGTGCGACGCGAGACCCGAGGCGAGTGCGGCGACGAACCCGGCCGACACCAGGACCGCCTGGAACACCGGACCGCCGACGAGCAGGCCGATCTGGGGGAGCGGGTCGTCGGTGAACTCGCCGAACGGTGCGTTGGTGGGGAAGCGGAGCTGGGCGAAGTAGGCGGAGACCAGGAAGATCGCGCCGCCGAGCAGGACGGTCAGCATGATCGCCTTCGGCATGATGCGGATCGACTTCGCCTCTTCCGTGTACATCGTCACGGCGTCGAACCCGATGAACGAGAAGCACACCACCGTCGCCCCGGTGAGCAGGGCCGACATCGTCACGCCGTCGTGGACGAAGGGTTCGGCGCTGACGATCGTGCCCGCACCGGCACCGTGGGTGAGCTCGATCACGGTGAAGACCACGAACGCGATCATCGCCAGGACCGCACCGATGAGCAGCACCATGTTGAGGTTCGACGTGCCGCGCATCGACAGGCAGATCACCGTCGTCACGAACACCGTGTACACGACGACGGTCACCCACGGGGGCAGCCCCGGGAACACCTGCTCCAGGTAGAGCCGGATGATCAGGGCGTTCACCATCGGCAGCAGCAGGTAGTCGAGCAGTGACGCCCAGCCGACCATGAAGCCGAGGTTCGGGTGCATCGACTCCCGGACGTACGTGTACGCGGAACCGGCCGCGGGGTAGACGCGCACCATCTTCCCGTAGCTGATCGCGGTGAGCGCCATGATGACGAGGGCGATGAGGTACGCGCTCGGCACCGCGCCGTCGGTCTGCCCGGAGACGATGCCGAAGGTGTCGAACACGACCGTCGGGGTCATGTAGCCGAGGCCGAGTCCGACGATCGCCCAGAGCCCGAGGCTCCGCTTCAGCGACCCGCCGCGCACCGGTGCTGCCGGCGCGGTGACCGCGATCGGTGATGCCATGTGACTTCCCTGCTCTTCGGGGCCGGGCAGCGTCGCCCGGATCAGTTCGGAGCACCATACCGACGGGTCGGCAGTGGGCGGACCGGCCGCGGTGTACAGGTGATCGGCACCCGCTGTACACCGCGGCAGTGGTTCAGGCCACCGGTTGCTGCTGCGTGATGCAGTGCAGCCCGCCGCCGCGCGCGAACACCTGTCGCGCGTCGATCGAGCGGACCCGTCGGCCCGGGTACGCCTCGGCGAGGATGCCCCTGGCGCGGTCGTCAGCGACCGGGTCGCCGAACGCGCAGGCGATCACGGCACCGTTCACCACGACGTGGTTCACGTAGTTCCAGTCCACCGGTCCACCGTCGTCCGACAGCGTCGAGGGGGCGGGCAACTCGATGATCGTCGCGTCGGTCGCCTGCTCGAGCGCTCGCCGGATCTGGGGCATGACCAGGTGGTCCGGGTGGCCCGCATCCGGCTGGGCGTGCAGCAGGACCGTGCCCGGGTCGGCGAAGGTCGCCACCATGTCCACGTGGCCCCGGGTGCCGAAGCCGTCGTAGTCGCGCGTCAGACCGCGTGGCAGCCAGATCACCCGTGTGGCGCCGATCGTGCGCGCCAGCTCCAGCTCGACGCGCTCCCGGTCGGCGTACGGGTTCCGGCGCGGGTCGAGCTGCACCGTCTCCGTCACGAGCACAGTGCCGGTGCCGTCGACGTGGATCGCCCCGCCCTCGTTGACGAGCAACGACGGGATCCGTGTGGCTCCCGCAGCACGGGCGACCGTCGCGGCGACCTCGGCGTCACGCGTCCAGGTCGACCACGGGTTCGCCCCCCAGCCGTTGAAGACCCAGTCGACTGCGCCGAGTCGCCCGGTGTCGTCGTCGACGACGAACGTCGGACCGATGTCGCGCATCCAGAAGTCGTCGAGGGGCGCCTCGAGCACGTCCACGCCGGACGACAGCAGGCGACCGGCATCCGCGCGAGCGACCGGGTCCACGACGACGGTCACCGGCTGGTGCTCGCTGATCGTGTTGGCCGTGGTCGCCCACGCCGTGCGCGCGGCCTCGGCACTCGCCGCGTCGTCGCCGAGCGTCAGGCCGGGGCGCGGGAACGCCATCCAGGTGCGTTCCTGCGGAGCCGTCTCGGGAGGCATCACCCACGTCATGCGCGCGCCTCGCGCCCGGCGGTGGCCGGTTCCACGGCCAGGGCCGCGTCGATCGCGTCGCGTGCGCCGTACGCGTGGCGTTGCTCGTCGACGGGGTCGACGAGTCCGGCGTACAGGTCGGGTCGCCGGGTCAGGTAGAAGGGGAACAGCCGGAGCCACTCCGTCCGGGCGTCGAGGTCGAGGTCGGCGACGAGCACCACGCTCGCGTCACGGGGCGCCTCGACGAGCACCCGGCCGAACGGGTCCGAGATGAAGGACGAGCCGTAGAACGTGATGTCGCCCTCGTCACCCCACCGGTTCGGCACGACCATGAACTGCCCGGCGGTGATGCCGTTCGCCACGATCACCCGCTGCCAGATCGGCGCGGTGTCGAAGTCGGGGAAGGTCGGTTCGGAGCCGATCGCCGTCGGGTACACGAGCACCTCGGACCCGGCGAGGCCGTAGGAACGGGCGACCTCGGGGAACCACTCGTCCCAGCACGTCGGCAGCCCGAGGCGCACGCCGAGTCCGGCGGGCTCGTACACCGGGAAGGCGTCGTCGTCCGTCCCCGGGCGGAAGTACGTGTCCTCGTGGTAGCCGGCGCTGATCGGGATGTGGGTCTTCCGGGTCCGGCCGACCAGGGTGCCGTCGGGCGCGACGAGGATCGCCGTGTTGTACCCGCGCGGGTCGTCGGGCTGGTCGTCGTCGTCCGGCCGCTCGTAGAGGGAGGCGTGCACGAACACCCCGTGCTGGATCGCCTGGGCACGGGCGAAGGCGACGGTCGGACCGTCCTGCAGCGACTCGGCGAGGTCCTTCGGGGTCCCGCTCGCCGGGGAGTCGCCCGGGTAGCGGCGCAGCGTCAGTTCGGGCAGGAACACCGCGGTGGCTCCGTGCGCTGCGGCGGTCGCGATGCCGTCGGCGAGCTGGGCCCGGTGCTCGTCCGGGTCGGGGAGCCACCGCACCTGCACGAGGGCGACGCGGAGGGACCGGCGGGGTGCGCCGGTGTCGGCGTGCAGCGGCGACGGGAGCGAGGGTGCGGTGACGACGTCCATGCGCCATTGTTGATCACACGATCAATTGACGCAAGACCCCGGTTTCGACCCTCGAATATCAGTATGCTGGTCTCGGGTTCCGTGTCGTCGCCGGGACGCGCGCCCGGGCAGAGAAGAAGCCCACCACTGCAGCAACAGTGGTGGGCTTCGATTTGTCCTCCGAGTGGAGAACGAGGGACGAACTGGGTCCCGAGCCTGAAACTCGGAGCCAGTGTAACGCGCTCGTCGAGCGAGTTGCATCCCTCGGCCTGCGCTTCTCGTGTCCGCCGGCGCTGACACGAAGGTGGTCCGATGTCGAACGACACCGAACCGCGTCGCGGCCGTCGAGTGCCGTGGTTGGGGATCGCGAGGGTCAGCTGATGATGTTGACCGCGCGCGAGATGACCAGCGCCAGCAGGATGAACCCACTGAGCGCCTGGTAGGCCATGATCATCTTCGCTCGGACGGTCATCGGCATCGTGTCCGTCGGGCTGAACGCCATCATGTTCGTCATCGCCACGTAGAGGTAGTCGAGGTAGACCGGCCGCCAGTCCGCGGTCTTCGGGTCGGTCTCCTGCGGGAACTGGAAGTCCGCCTCGGCACTCGCCCACAGCTCGGGGCGACGCCGTGCCACCGGACCCCCGCGGTCGAGCTCCCAGTAGACGAGCCCGAACACGATGATCGTGCTCACCCAGACCTGCAGTGCGGTGAGCAGCACGGCCGCACCGTCCGCGTGCCCGCCGAGCAGCTCGGTGATGGTCCGGATGACGGTGAGCTGGCTGGCGACGGTGAGCAGGGCCGCCAGCGCGAACGACAGCCAGCGTGACCAGGTGGTCTCGCGCGTCAGACGCCGCGGGTTGAAGACGATGAGCGGGGCGAGCAGCAGGACGCCCAGGACGGGCACCACCCACGACGGGAAGAACAGCACCTCGTCGGGCAGGAACAGGCTCAGCGCCAGGTTCACCAGGACCGCGACGGCGACCGGTGCCCGGTGTTCGTGTCTCTGTCGGGTCCTCGTCGGGGTCACGGAGCGAGTGTCGCACGGGCCGACACCCGCGGGGGTGTGGCGCTCAGGGCGTGGACAGCGGGTCGGCGAGCGAGAGCGGCTCGACCTGGGTGCCGAGCAACCGCCCGGCTGCCCGCAGCCCGGACAGCAGCGCACCGTGCACGGTCGCCGGGTCGTCGCTCCAGGTGGCCTCGCCGGCGAGCTGCACCCGGCCGGACGGGGTGCCGAGCAGGTCGTGGTCGTCGGGTGACGCCCCGACGTGCAGGTACGAGTACGAGCCCCGCGAGAACGGGTCCTCGGCCCACCGGGTGATCCGGAACGCCTCGGGCCGGGGGACGGACGCGCCGAACATCTTCCGCAGCGCCACCACCCCCTCGTCGACGACCATGGCGTCCGGCAGGGTTTCGAGCCGACGGGCTCCGGCACCACCGACCAGGGCGGCGAGCACCGGCGCACCGGTCACCCGGGACATGTCGTACCAGGAGTGCCAGTCGACCCCGGCAGGCCCCTGCTGCCGGACCACCCACGAGTCGCCCCAGAACCGTGAGGGGAACCGCAGGAACACCTTGTCGTAGGTGCCCATCCCGAGCCGGTCGAGCGCTCCGGTCACCGGCGCGGACAGGGGCGGAGTGAACACCACGTCGCCGGCCTGCAGCACCCCGAGCGGCACCGTGACGACGACCTGCCGGGCGACCACGGTGGTGCCGTCGGTGAGTCCCACCGTCACCGAGTCGCCGGCCTGGGTCACCGACCGCACGACCGACGACAGCCGGACGTCGAGACCCTCGGCCAGCGCGCGGGCGTACTGGGCGTAGCCGCCGGGGAACACCACCTCGTCACCGGGGACGTGCTCCTCGTCGAGGCCGTGCGCGTCGAGGACGGTCACGGGGGCACCGCAGAGGTCCTCGGAGCGGTGGGCCGTGTACTCGCGGACCCGTGCGGCCCGGTCGCCCTGCCACTGCAGCGACCGCAGCACGGTGTCGACGGCGGCCGCGTAGGTCGAGGGCGGGGGCGCTTGCGCGACGACGGCGTCGAGGGCCGCGTCGACGGTGTGCAGGTCCGCGACGAACGCCGACGTGTCCTCGGCGGAGAGTGCGTCGCCGGACGGGCCGTGCCAGGCGATCGGCCGGCCGTCGAACTGGAAGCTGCCGACCGTGAACTCCACGGTGTCGATGCCGAACGCCGACGCCAGGGCCCAGAGCGGGTTGCCGTCGACCCCGTGGATCCACGAGGCGCCGAGGTCGACCGGAACCCCGAGCGACGAATCGGTCCAGGTGCGCCCGCCGATCCGGTCGCGGGCCTCGAGCACGACGACCCGCTGCCCGCCGAGTGCGAGCGCCCGGGCGGCGGCGAGCCCGGCGATCCCCGCCCCGACGACCACGACGTCGGCGTCGAGACCAGCAGCCATCAGTGTCCTCCGGTCAGCGGTGCCATCAGCCGGGCCGCCAGACTCGGCCGCCCGGTCAGCGCTTCCTCGCGGTCGGCCAGGTCGGTCGCGACGAGTCCCGCGTTCGCCCCGAGGAACCGCAGCGGCTCGGGCTCCCAGTCGGGCGACCGGTGGTTCACCCACGGCAGCGCGGTCAGTGCCGTCGACTCGCCGCGCACGAGGTCGGCGAGGGTCCGTCCGGCCAGGTTCGTCGTCGAGAGACCATCACCGACGTACCCGCCGGCGCTGCCGACGTGGCCGTCCCAGGTCACCGAGGCGCACCAGTCACGCGGCACCCCGAGCGGTCCGCCCCACGTGTGGGTGACCGGGGCGTCCGCGACGACGGGGAACAGGTCGACCAGGGCCCGCCGCAGGTGCTCGAACACCCGCGGTACCCGGTCGTACCCGGGCGTGATCGCGGACCCCCAGTGGTAGCGGGCTCCGCGGCCGCCGAACGCCAGCCGGTCGTCGGCCGTGCGCTGCCCGTACACGAGCAGGTGCCGGTAGTCGGAGAACGTCTGCCCGTGCTCGAGTCCGATGCGCTCCCACGCGGACGCCGGCAGCGGGGCCGTCGCGATCATGAGCGAGTACAGCGGCAGGATCCGCCGCTTCGTCTGCTCCAGCTGGGCGCCGTACCCCTCGACCGCGATCACCACGGCGCCCGCCGTGACGGTGCCGCGCGACGTGACCACACGCCCGCGATCCCAGGACGAGACGGGCGTGTGCTCCGCGATCCGGACGCCACGGGCCTCCAGGGCGGCCGCGAGGCCACGCACCAACGCGGCGGGCTGCACGCGCGCGCAGTCCGGGGTCCACGCGACAACCGCCGATCCGGCGGCGTCGCCCGCTCGAGCGGGCCGCCACGTCATGTCGTCGCCCCATGCCGCGGAGGACGCGACCTCGTCGTGGGCGGCGCGTTCCTGCACGGCGGAGCGTGCGTACAGGACGGTCCCGCCCTTCACGTAGTCGCAGTCGACCTCGGCTTCGGCCGCGGCGCGGCCGACCTCGTCGACGGTGTCGCGCATGGCGGCCCGGAGCGCCAGCGCGGCGTCGCGCCCGTGCTGCTCGGCGATCGCGGAGGCGGCCCGCGGGAACAGCGCCGAGCACCAGCCGCCGTTCCGACCGGACGCGCCGAAGCCGGCGATCTCGCGTTCCAGGACGACGATCCGGAGGCCCGGGTCGGCCCGGTGCAGGTACCACGCGGTCCAGAGACCCGTCAGTCCACCGCCCACGATCACGACGTCGGCCGTCGTGTCGCCGTCGAGCGGCGGCCGGGGCGTCAGGTCGTCGCGTCCGGTGGACGCGAGCTGGTCGAGCCAGAACGAGACGCCCCGGTAGAGGCCCACGGTCAGATCTTCGTCCAGGCCTCGGACAGGACGCTCCGCAGGATCGACGTCATCTCGCGGAACTCCGGCTGCCCGATGGTCAGCGGCGGTGCGAGCTGCACGACGGGGTCACCGCGGTCGTCGGCCCGGCAGTACAGCCCCGCGTCGAACAGTGCCTTCGACAGGAACCCGCGCAGCAGCCGCTCGGACTCGTCGTCGTCGAAGGTCGTCTTGGTGGCCTTGTCCTTGACGAGCTCGATGCCGTAGAAGTAACCGTCACCGCGGACGTCCCCGACGATCGGCAGGTCGAGCAGGGTGTCGAGCTCGGCGCGGAAGAGCGGGGCGTTCTGCTGCACGTTGGCGAGCAGCCCCTCTTCCTCGAAGATGTCGAGGTTCTCCATCGCGACGGCGGCCGACACCGGGTGCCCGCCGAACGTGTAGCCGTGGTAGAAGGTCGTGTCCCCCTTGGAGAACGGCTCGAACAGGCGATCGCTGATGATCGTCGCGCCGATCGGGGAGTACCCGGAGGTCATCGCCTTGGCGCACGTGATCATGTCCGGCACGAAGCCGTAGGTGTCGCAGGCGAACATCGTGCCGATCCGGCCGAAGGCGCAGATGACCTCGTCCGAGACGAGCAGCACGTCGTACTCGTCGCAGATCTCGCGCACCCGCTGGAAGTACCCGGGCGGCGGGGTGAAGCAGCCGCCGGAGTTCTGCACCGGCTCGAGGAACACCGCGGCGACGGTGTCGGGGCCCTCGAACTCGATCATCTCGCGGATCCGTTCCGCCGCCCAGAAGCCGAACTGCTCCTCGGTGCCCCCGGGGAAGCCCATCTCCTCGGCGCGGTACGAGTTCGTGTTCGGTACCCGGAAGCCACCGGGGGTCAGGGGCTCGAACATCTCCTTCATCGCCGGGATGCCGGTGATCGCCAGGGCGCCCTGCGGGGTGCCGTGGTAGGCGACCGCACGGGAGATCACCTTGTGCTTCATCGGCTTGCCCTGGAGCTTCCAGTAGTACTTCGCGAGCTTGAAGGCGGTCTCCACCGCCTCGCCGCCGCCGGTGGAGTAGAAGACCTTGTTGAGGTCACCGGGGGCGTGCTCGGCCAGCCGGTCGGCGAGCTCGATCGCCGCGGGGTGCGCGTAGGACCAGATCGGGAAGAAGCTCAGCGTCTCCGCTTGCTTCGCGGCCATCTCGGCCAGGCGCTTCCGCCCGTGCCCGGCGGCGACGACGAACAGGCCGGACAGCCCGTCGATGTACCCCTTGCCGTGGCTGTCGTAGACGTGGTGGCCCTCGCCGCGCACCATGATCGGCACGTCGGCGCCGGCCTGGTTCGCACCGTGCCGGGCGAAGTGCATCCACAGGTGGTCCCGGGACTTCCGCTGCAGGTCGGCGTCGTCGACCGGTGCGAACGGGTCGTACGAGCCGAGGCGGGTGGGCTGTTCGGTCTTCTGGTCGGAGATGGTCATCGCGTTCCCCAGTCGTAGAGCTGTTTGCGGAGTTGCAGGTAGACGAAGGTCTCGGTGCCGGCGACGCCCGGGATGGCCCGGATGGTGCCGTTGAGCAGTTCGATCAGGTCGTCGTCGTCCTCGCACACGACCTCGACCATCAGGTCGAAGCTGCCGGCGGTCATCACGAGGTAGTCGACCGCCGGCAGCTGTTCCAGGGCATCGGCGACGGTTCGGGTGTCGCCGCTGACCCGGATGCCGATCATCGCCTGGCGGTGGAAGCCCAGTTGCATCGGGTCGGTGACCGCGACGATCTGCATGACGCCGGTCTCGGTCAGCTTCTGCACGCGCTGTCGGACCGCCGCTTCACTGAGACCGACGGCCTTGCCGATCTCGCCGTACGGGCGGCGCCCGTCCGCCTGGAGTTGTTCGATGATCCGCTTCGAGGTGTCGTCGATCGGTCCCGGACGTCGTGGTGCTGCCGCCATGCCGGACAGCATGGCAGCGAGGTTCGGGGTGCGCAAGGGATTCCGTTGTGAACACCGTGTTTCGCGACGATTTCCGTTGTTACGGTTCTCCACAACCTCCGGATCCTTCTTCCGCGCCGCCGGAATCCGTGTCAGTATCACCGCCATGCTGGACGCACAGAGCACGGCGACGGCGGACACCGACACCCGGGTCCTGCGGAACTTCGTCGGGGGTGCCTCGGTCGAGTCGACCGCCGACACCACGTTCGACCTGGTCGACCCGACCGACGAGCACGTCTACGGCACGTCCCCGGTGTCCACCCCCGCCGACGTCGACGCCGCCTTCGGCGCGGCCGCGTCCGCGTTCGAGACCTGGCGCCGCACCACCCCCGGCGAACGGCAGCTCGCCCTGTTCCGGATCGCCGACGCGATGGAGCAGCGGGCGTCGGAGTTCGCCGACCTCGAGTCGCTCGACACCGGGAAGCCCCGCGCCACCCTGGTCGAGGACGAGATCCTGCTCTCCGTCGACCAGATCCGCTTCTTCGCCGGGGCCGCCAGGAACCTCGAGGGCCGGAGCGCCGGCGAGTACCTGGCCGACCACACCTCGTTCGTCCGGCGTGAACCCATCGGTGTCGTCGCCCAGGTCACCCCGTGGAACTACCCGCTCAACATGGCGGTGTGGAAGTTCGCGCCGGCGCTCGCCGCGGGGAACACCACCGTGCTCAAGCCGAGCGACACGACACCCCTGTCGACCCTGCTGCTCGCCGAGGTCGCCGCCGAGTTCCTGCCGCCGGGGGTCCTGAACGTCGTCGTGGGGGACCGCACCACCGGCGCCGCGATGATCGACCACCCCACCCCGCAGCTCGTGTCCATCACCGGGTCCGTCCGGGCCGGCGTCGCGGTCGCCCGTGCGGCCGCCGGTGACCTCAAGCGCACCCACCTGGAGCTCGGCGGCAAGGCACCCGTGATCGTGTTCGACGACGCCGACATCCCCTCGGCGGTGGCCGGGATCGTCGCCGCCGGGTTCTTCAACGCCGGCCAGGACTGCACCGCCGCCACCCGGCTGCTCGTGCAACAGGGCATCCACGACGAGTTCGTCGCGGCGCTCGCAGCAGAGGCACGCGTCAATGCGAGAACCGGGTCGGACGGTCACTACGGCCCCGTCAACAACGCGAACCAGCTCGCGCACGTGCAGTCGTTCCTGGACACGCTGCCCGACCACGCGACGATCGAGCTCGGCGGCGCACGACAGGGTGACCGCGGGTACTTCCACGAGGCCACGATCGTCGCCGGCCTGCGCCAGGACGACCGTGCCGTGCAGCAGGAGATCTTCGGCCCCGTGCAGACCGTGCAGCGGTTCTCGACGGAACAGCAGGCCCTGACGTGGGCGAACGGCGTCGAGTACGGCCTGGCGAGTTCGGTGTGGACGACCGACCACGCGCGTGCCATGCGCTTCGCCCGCGACCTGGACTTCGGCTGCGTGTGGATCAACACGCACATCCCGATCGTCGCCGAGATGCCGCACGGCGGGTTCAAGCACAGCGGGTACGGCAAGGACCTGTCCCAGTACGGCTTCGACGACTACACCCGCATCAAGCACGTCATGTCCTACATCGGCTGAGGCCGACCACCCCCTGGAGGCACCATGGCAATGACCGGAACGTTCGCCGAATCGGGAGCCGATCTCCGGCTCGACCAGATCACGAAGTCCTTCCCCGGCCACACCGCGGTGGACAGCCTCGACCTGACGGTGCCCGCCGGCTCGTTCTTCGCGTTGCTCGGCCCGTCGGGCTGCGGCAAGACGACGACCCTGCGGCTCGTCGCCGGGCTCGAGGAACCCACGAGCGGCACCATCACCATCGGCGGCCAGGACGTCACCGACACGAAGCCGTACCAGCGGCCCGTCAACACGGTGTTCCAGAACTACGCGCTGTTCCCGCACATGAGCGTGCTCGACAACGTGGCGTTCGGGCTGAAGCGGCGCCGGATCCCGGACCCGATGACGAAGGCCACGGAAGCGCTGCGGCTCGTCGAGCTCGAGGGGTCGGCGTCGAAGCGGCCCGCCCAGCTCTCCGGCGGCATGCAGCAGCGCGTCGCCCTGGCCCGCGCGATCGTGAACCGGCCGGCCCTGCTGCTGCTCGACGAGCCCCTCGGCGCCCTCGACCTGAAGCTCCGCCACCAGATGCAGCTCGAGCTGAAGACGATCCAGGCCGAGGTCGGGCTCACGTTCCTGCACGTCACCCACGACCAGGAAGAGGCGATGACGATGGCCGACACGGTCGCCGTCATGAACGGCGGCCGGATCGAGCAGATGGGCAGCCCGCAGGATCTGTACGAGCTGCCGCGCACCGCGTTCGTCGCGAACTTCCTCGGCCAGTCGAACCTGCTCGAGGGCGAGGTCCGCGGCACCGACGCCGGCCTGCTCGTCGTCGCCACCGCGGCCGGCTCCATCGCGGTGCCGGCCGACCGAGCCGTCGCCACGACCGGTCGCGTCGTCGTCGGCGTCCGGCCCGAGAAGCTCAAGATCCGCACCGCCGAACCGACCCCCGAGGCCGGACGGAACATCCTCGGCCCCGGTCGGGTCGTGGACGTCTCGTTCTCCGGCGTCAGCACCCAGTACCTGGTCGACGTGCCGGGCGCCGGGCGCGTCTCGGTGTTCGCGCAGAACTCGAAGGGCGGGCCGCGGATCGCGACCGGCACCGAGGTCTGGCTCACGTGGGGCGTCGACCACGGTTTCGGCCTGGAGGCGCACCCCGCGTCCGACGCGACCGTCACCACCCAGGACGACCCGGGCCTCCAGGCCGTCCCCGCCACGGCAGGATCGCTCGCGTGACCGGCGCGGTGCCCGGTCCGGACCTGCTGCGGGGGCTGACGTCGGCCCGCGTGAGCCGACGCGGCCTGCTGGCCGGCGGCGGGGCTGCCGCGCTGGCCGCCCTGCTCACCGGCTGCAGCATCAAGGGCTCCGCCGCCGCCGGCGCCGAGGACACCGTCGACTGGGCGGCGTTCTGGAAGGACGCGAAGGCGACCGGCACCCTGAACTTCGCGAACTGGCCGCTGTACATCGACTCCGACCACGGCAAGTCCGAGTCCCTGGCGCTGTTCAAGCAGGAGACGGGGATCGCGGTCGACTACCAGGCGGTGATCCAGGACAACGCGACCTTCTACGCGACCGTCTCACCGATCCTGCGGGCGCACGGTGCGACCGGCTACGACCTCGTCGTCATGACGAACGGGTTCGAGCTGACCCAGATGATCAAGAACGGGTTCGTGTGCGAGCTCGACCACTCGCGGCTGCCGAACTTCGCCGCGAACGCCTCGGACTCCGTCAAGGACCCCATCTACGACCCGGGCAACAAGCACTCCGTCGTCTGGCAGACCGGGTTCACCGGGCTCGCCTACAACCCGAAGTACACCGGGCGGAAGATCACCTCGCTCAAGGACCTGCAGGACCCGGCCTTCAAGGGCCGCATCGGGCTGATGAGTGACAACACCGAACTCGGGTCGCTCGGACTGCTCGCGCTCGGTATCGACCCGGAGACCTCGACGCCCGCCGACTGGCGGAAGGCCCAGGCCTGGCTGCGCGAACTGCGGCCGAGCGTCACCGGCTTCTACGACCAGAGCTACATCAACCGGTTGGAGAACGGCGACACCTGGATCACCCAGGCGTGGTCGGGCGACGTGTTCCAGGCGCAGCAGTCCGGGTTCCCCGACCTGGAGTTCGTCACGCCGGAAGAGGGGCAGATGACCTGGCACGACAACATGCTCATCCCACGGCAGGCCGCGAACCCGGTGTCGGCGGTCGAGTGGATGAACTTCTACTACACGCCGAAGGTCGCCGGGATCGTCGAGGACTGGGTCAACTACGTCTGCCCGGTGCCCGCGGCCGAGGACTACGTGCGGGACGAACTCGACGACGCCACCGTGGCGGACAGCCCGCTCGTGTTCCCCTCTGCGGACGTGTTGGAGCAGTCGCACGAGTTCCGGGTGTTCGAGAACTACGACGAGTACTCGGAGTGGAACGGCATCTTCAACGCGGTGGTGCAGTCGTGAGCGCGGTCGGAGTGGCGCCGGGGCTCGCTCCCGGTGGTTCCGCCGGCCCGGCGCCGGTGCGGCGGGGACGCCGTCGGAGCACACCGTTCTTCCTGGCGCTCGTCGGCACCGCGTACCTCTGCGTGTTCTTCGTCATCCCGCTGGTGTCCGGGCTGATCGTCTCGCTCATGACCGGCAACCCGGACGACGGCTACACGTTCACCTGGAACTTCGGGATCTACGGCTCGCTGTTCGTCGACCCGCAGGTGCCCTACCTGACGTTCCTGCTCCGGTCGCTCTGGTACGGCGCCGCCGCCACGATCGCCTGCATCGTCGTCGGGTACCCGGTGGCGTACTTCATCGCGTTCCGGGTGTCCCCGCGGTGGAAGAACCCGCTGCTCATGCTCGTGTTCATCAGCTTCCTGGTGTCGTTCATCATCCGGACCGACATGTGGGCGTTCGTGCTCGCGTCGCAGGGCCCGGTCGTCACGACGCTGCAGGCGCTCGGGCTGGCCGGCAAGGACTTCCACATCCTCGGCACCGGCGGCGCGGTGATCTTCGGCGACGCCTACAACGACCTGGCCTTCATGGTGCTGCCGATCTACGCCGCCCTCGAGCGCATCGACCCACGACTCGGCGAGGCCGCGAACGACCTGTACGCCGGCAAGTTCCGGGCGTTCTGGCACACCACGCTGCCGCTGTCCCGCTCGGGCATCTTCGCCGGGGTGCTGCTCGTCTTCATCGACAGCGTCGGCGACCCGGTGAACTCGGCCCTGCTCGGCGGCACGAACACGTACACGATCGGTCAGGCGATCCAGGACGCCTACTCCGGCAACCAGCAGTACAACGTCGCCGCAGCCCTGTCGACCGTGCTCATGGTCGTGCTCGGCATCATCCTGTTCATCTACGCCCGCGTCTCCGGCACCGACGACCTCGAGGACCTCGTATGACCGCCGTCGCACCGTCCCGATCCGCCGCCGCTCCGGCCTCGCCCGTGACCGGTTCCGTCGCCGGCCGTCCGCGTCGTCACGGGGTGAACCGTCGTGGGCCCTGGCTCGCCATCGTGTACTGGGTGACGATCGCGATCACCCTGGTGCCGATCGTCTACATGATCGTGTACTCGTTCAACGACGCCCCCACCAACCGGCTGTCGTTCGCCTGGAACGGGTTCACGACCTACTGGTACGCGAACCTGGTGAACGTTTCCGGGCTCGGGGCGGCGTTCGTCACCTCGGTGCTCGTCGCGTTCCTGGCCGCGATCATCTCCGTCGCGATCGGGCTGCCCCTCGCGCTGGCGCTGGAGCGGTACCGGTTCCCGGGTCGCGGAGTGGTGAACACCGTCGTGTTCGCCGACATCGCTGCGCCGTCGATCGTCGTCGGTTCCGCGTCGCTCTCGTTCTTCCTGTCGGTGGGGCTCGGCACCGGGTTCCTGACCGTGCTCATCACGCACGTGGCGTTCGACGTCGCCTACGTGGTCGTGGTGCTGCGGGCTCGGATCGCGGGGACCTCGAGGGCGCTCGAAGAGGCCGCGGGTGACCTCGGGGCGACACCGTTCCAGGCCTTCCGGCTCGTCACCCTGCCGCTGCTGGCGCCGGGCATGCTCGCCGCCGGGCTGCTGGCGCTGGCGATGTCGATCGACGACTACGTGATCACCTCGTTCGTCGCCGGGCCCGCGGTCACCTTCCCGCTGTTCGTCTACGGCGCCGCGAAGGCCGGGATGCCGCCGCAGGTGCTGTGCTTCGGGACGCTCGTGTTCGCGGTGGGGCTGCTCGTCGCGCTGCTGAACGGGGCGCTCAACCGGCGGCTGGCGCGCACGCGGGGGTAGGGCACCGCGCGCCGGCGCTCCGGCGCTCTGGTGCGAGGTTCCGTACTCGGTGCGAGCCCGCGCGCCTCGCACCGAGTACGGAACCTCGCACGGGGTGACGAGGCCGGCGTGATCAGGACGCAGTGTCGGCGAGCTGCGGGCCGAGTGACCGGCGTCGGGCCTGCAGCACGGGGTTGACGGTCGCAACGAGCATGATCAGCAGGCCGATCGCGATCACGAACGGCACCGGCCGGAGTGGGGTCGCGGGCGGGCACCGGCACGGTGTCGGGTGCGTAGTGCGCGCTTGTAACCGGGCACGGTGCTTGGAAGCTCGCACGGGGTGAATAGGTGCGCACGGTGCGGACGGGAGGCGCGTGGCGGACTGGCGCCGTGCCTCCAGACTGCGGGTGGTGCGTCCACAGCACGGTGCGGCCTTCGCGGGCCGGTGCGCGATCGGCGCGAGTCGCACGGTGCGGGGTGCGTCGGCTGGTGCGGGGTTGCGTGCGTGGTGCGCGCTTGTAGCGGCGCACGGAGCGTGGAACCTCGCATGGGGTGGCGCGAGTCGCACGGTGCGGGCGGGAGTGCAGTGGACGTGACAACCGGTGGACGGGAGTGTTACGGGCACGAGTCGGGCGGTGTGCCGCGGTGCGTGCCACAGGGCACACGCGTAGGTTCCAGCCATGAGTGCAGAGCTGACGCTCGGCGCCGAGGAAGAGCTGCACCTCATCGACCTCGAGTCCGGCCGACTTTCCGCGAAGGCCCCGCGCCTTCTGCCCAAACTGCCCACCGACCGCTTCGGCGCCGAGCTGCAGCGCACGACGATCGAGACGAACACCCCGGTGGTGCGGACCCTCGACGACCTGCGGCGGGTGATCGTCGACCTGCGCAGTGAGCTCAGCGCCGCGATCGCCCCGGCCGGCGTCACCATCGCCGCCGTGGGCACCGCGCCGAGGTCGGAGTACGCCGACTTCGAACTGAGCTCCGGCGGTCGGTACGGCCGGATGCAGGAGCAGTACCGGATGCTCGTCGACGAACAGCTCATCTGCGGCCTGCAGGTGCACGTCGGGGTGAGCGACCGCGACCTGGCGGTGCTGATCGCCCAGCGGGTGGCGCCGGTGCTCCCGGTGCTGCTCGCCCTGAGCGCGTCGAGTCCGTTCTGGAACGGGCAGGACACCGGGTACGCCTCGTTCCGCAGCATCATCTGGCAGCGGTGGCCGTCGGCCGGCAGCTTCGGTCCGGTCGAAGACGCCGCCGAGTACGACCGGGTGCTCGACGACCTGATCGCCTCGGGCGTGATCGCCGACAAGAAGATGGCCTACTTCGACGTGCGGCCGTCGTCGCACGCACCGACGCTCGAACTCCGGGTCTGCGACGCGACCCCGGTGGTGGACGACGCCGTGCTCATCGCCGGACTCTTCCGCGCCGCCGTGCGCAAGGCCGAGAAGTCGGTCGTGTCGGGCGCCGAGTGGCATCCGCGCAGCGAACCCCTGCACCGTGCGGCGATGTGGCAGGCCGCCCGCTCCGGCTTGAGCGGGGAACTCGTCGGCCTCGGACAGCACCCCGAACGCCTGCCCGCCGAGGTCGCGGTGCGCCAGCTCGTGTCCCGCCTGCGGCCGGAGCTCGAGGAGCTCGGTGACTGGGGAACGGTGACGGAGCTGCTCGACGCGACCCTGGCCCGCGGCAACTCCACCGACCGGCAGCGCACCGCGTACGCCGAGCGCGGGGAGATGGACGACGTCGTCGCCCTGGTGGTGGAGGACACCGCGGGGCTCCCGTCCGGACGCGATGAGGACCCCGTGGTCCCGATCCACGGGTACCGCGTCCGCGCCGGCGACGAGGCGGTCGGCCCCGGTGCACGCCCTCGTCCCGCGTTCCGTGACCTGGCGGCGTTCTTCGACGGCTGGGACGCCGAGACCGCGATCGAGCGCTGCACCGCCCGCGACGTCTGGACCCGTGAGCACCACGTCGGCTTCGTGGTGGACGGCGGGGCGCAGGAGTTCGGCTGCGACCTGGTGCCCCGGACGATCAGCGCGTACGAGTGGTCACAGCTCGAGCGTGGCCTGGGGCAGCGCGCCCGCGCGATCGAGCTGTTCCTGCGTGACGCGTACGGCGAGCGGCGGATCGTGGCCGACGGCGTGCTGGACGCGGACCACTTCGTCGGCGCGAAGGGCTGGGACCCGGACGCCACCCGGCTGCCGGCGACCGCCGTCCGTGCGCCGGTGCTCGGGTTCGACCTGGTGCGCAACGAGTTCGGCGGCTGGCGGGTGCTCGAGGACAACGTCCGCTCGCCCTCGGGCGTCGCGTACGGCATCGCCCTGCGCGAGCTGATGGACGACGTCGTGCCGGACGCCCCGCGGCCGGCGCACCTGCGCGACCCGCACGGCGTGACCGACCGCCTCCGCCGGACCCTCTGCGCGAACACCTCCGCGGTGACGGGCGCGACCGACCCCGTGATCGCGCTGGTCAGCGACGGCCCCGCCGCCGGCGCGTGGTTCGAGCACCGCAGGCTGGCCGACGGGGCCGGGTTGCGCCTCCTGTCCGGGTCCGACCTGGACGTCCGTGACGGACGCGTGGTCGACGCGACGACGGGCGACGTGCTCGACGGGCTGTACCTGCGGATCGACCGCGACGTCAGTGCGCTGACCGCGGAGCACGCTCCCGACCTGGGTGCGCGGATCCTCGACGCGGCGGAGGCAGGACGCGTCTACCTGGCGAACGCGCCGGGCAACGCGCTGGTCGACGACAAGGCGATGTACGTCACCGTGCCGGACCTGATCTGGTACTACCTGGACGAGAAACCCCTGCTGGCATCGGTGCCGACCTACCGCACGAGCATCGAGGTCGAACGGCTGTCGGTCCTGGACCGCGTCGGGGAACTCGTCACGAAGCCGGTCGATGGCGAGGGTGGACGCGGGGTCCTGATCGGACCGAGCGCGAGCGCCCCCGAGGTTGCCGAGCGACGGCGCGAGATCGCCGCGGACCCCGCCGGGTGGGTGGGGCAGGAGGTGGTGCAGCTGTCCTCGCACCCGACGATCGGACCCGCCGGTCTCGACCCGCGGCACGTGGACCTGCGGGCCTTCGTCTACGCGACGGGGACCGGACCGGACGACGTGCACCTGGCCGACGTCGCCCTGACGCGCGTCGCGCCCGAGGGCAGCATGGTCGTCAACTCGTCGCAGGGCGGCGGCGCGAAGGACACGTGGATCGTGGGGAACGCCCCGGCGGACACCGACCCCGCCCCGGCGGACACCGAGGGAGAGCGCTGATGTGTGGACTCGCGGGCGAGATCCGGTTCGACGGCCGAGCGCCGGACGTCGGGGCGGTCGCCCGGATGACCGGCTGCATGACGCACCGCGGCCCGGACGGCGACGGTCTGTGGGCTCGCGGCCCGGTCGCGCTCGGGCACCGACGGCTGTCCATCGTCGACCTGTCCACCGCGGGCGCGCAGCCGATGGTGCTGGCCGAGGCCGGACTGACGATCGCCTACAACGGGATGGTCTACAACTACCGGCAGCTCCGCGACGAGCTGCACGGCAAGGGGCACCGGTTCGCGTCGACGTCGGACACCGAGGTCATCGCCCTGGCGTACGCCGAGTGGGGCACCGCGTTCGTCGACCACCTGATCGGGATGTTCGCCATCGCCATCTGGGAGCACGGCAGCGGCCGACTCGTGCTGGCGCGGGACCGGCTCGGCATCAAGCCGCTCTACGTCGCACCCGTCCCGGGCGGCCTCCGGTTCGCGAGCTCCCTGCCCGCGATCCTGGCGGGGGACGGCGGCGCGAGCGGCACCGGCACCAAGGAAGTCGACACGTCCATCGACCCCGTCGCCTTCGCCTCGTACATGAGCTTCCACTCGATCGTCCCCGCGCCCCGCACGATCCTGGCCGGCGTCGGCAAGCTCCCGCCGGCGACCGTCCGGGTGATCGAGCCCGACGGCACCGCGCACGACACCGTCTACTGGGAGCCCCGTTTCGAGCGTGACCCCGCCCGGGCCGACTGGTCCGAGCGGGACTGGGAGCAGGCGTTCATCGGCTCGCTCCGCACCGCCGTCGAGCGCCGGATGGTCGCCGACGTCCCCGTCGGGGTGCTGCTCTCCGGCGGGATCGACTCCTCGCTCGTGGTCGGGCTGCTCGCCGAGGCCGGGCAGCAGGACCTCGCCACGTTCAGCATCGGGTTCGAGGCGGCGGGCGGTGAGTCCGGCGACGAGTTCGAGTACTCCGACCAGGTCGCTGCGCACTTCGGCACCGACCACCACCGCATCCACATCCCCTCGTCGCGCCTGCTCGACGGCATCGACGGTGCGGTCGCCGCCATGAGCGAGCCGATGGTCAGCCACGACTGCGTCGCCTTCTACCTGCTGTCGCAGGAGGTCTCGCAGCACGTCAAGGTGGTGCAGTCCGGCCAGGGCGCCGACGAGGTGCTCGCCGGGTACGACTGGTACCCGCCGCTCGCCGACGTGCCGCACGACCAGGCCGCCGAGGCGTACCGATCCGTCTTCATGGACCGCCGCTGGCCGGCGCTGCAGGCCCTGCTCGGGGAGCGGTGGAAGAGCGACGACGACACCCCGTCGGCCTTCGTGGACCGCCAGTTCGCACGGCCGGGCGCGGAGACGAGCGTGGATGCCGCGCTCCGCAGCGACACCACGATCATGCTCGTCGACGACCCGGTGAAGCGCGTCGACAACATGACGATGGCGTGGGGGCTCGAGGCCCGCGTGCCGTTCCTGGACCACGAGTTCGTCGAGCTCGCCGCCGCGATCCCGCCGTCGATGAAGCTCACCGACGGCGGCAAGGGCGTGATGAAGCGCGCCTCGCGCGGGATCGTGCCCGACGCCGTCATCGACCGCAGCAAGGGCTCGTTCCCGGTCCCCGCCATCCGGCAGCTCGAGGGCCCGTACCTGGAGCGCGTCCGCGACGCGCTGCACGCACCCGAGGCGCGGGAGCGCGGGCTCTTCGACCCCGTCACCGTCGAGCGGATGCTGCAGGACCCGAACAGCACCAGGACCGCGATCGGCGCGAACGCGCTCTGGCAGCTCGGCCTGATCGAGATGTGGCTGCAGCAGCAGGGGGTGCGGTGACCGTGGGTTCCGTCCGGACTGGAGGCGCGCAGGGCGTCGCGTCGTCGGCCACCGTCGAGCCGTCGGTCACCACCAGGGCCGCGGCCGACCTGGGTGCGCGCCTCACCGCCGCCTGGGGGTCGTGGGGACCGACCATGACCCGGAACGCCCGGCGGGTGGCGTTCGTGAGCGACCGGCACGGCACCCCCGAGGTCTTCGTGCAGGACGTCGTCGTCGACGGCGAGCTGCCGGAACCGGTGCGGATCGCGCTGTCCGACGACCCGGTGATCCGGGTGTCGTGGTCCTCCGACGGGGAGTGGCTCGCCGTCGCCATCGCGACCGACGGCGGCGTGAAGCAACAGGTCTGGGTGGTGCGGCCGGACGGCTCCGACGCCGCGCAGATCGCCGGCTCGCGGTACCAGCACGCCGAACTCGGACCGTGGAGCCGCAGCGGACACCGGGTCGTCATCACCCTGCCCTCGACCGAGCCCGAGCAGCCGGCCCGTGCGTACCTGGTCGACCCGGTCACCGGTGATCGCGACGACCTGGCCGTGGGGGAGCTCATCCACATCCTGGACCTGTCGGTGGAGGAACGGCTCGTCGTGCTGAGCGACGGCCAGCGCGGCCAGGAGTTCGTCGTGGTCGTCGACCGGCTGACCGACGAGAGCCACGCCCTGTTCGCCGACGACCCCGACGGGTCCGCCGAGATCGCGTTCCTGCGACCCTCGCCCGCGAGCGAGACCAGTCCGCTCGTCGCCTACGTCGCCACCGAGGCCGGACTGCCCCGCCGCGGACTCGTCGCGCAGCCGGTCGGCCCGCACGGCTGGCGCGGCACACCGCGGCGGATCGTCGAGCGCGACGACGCCGAGCTCGAGTACCTGGACGCCGACGACGCCGGCCGCACGCTGCTGCTCGTCTGGAACGTCGACGGCCGCAGTGAGCTCGACCTCATCAACACCCACGACGCCTCGCGCACCCCCGTGCCGGACCTGCCCGGGTACGTCGTCACCGATCCCGTGCTCAGCCGTGACGGCCGGAGCGTGCTGCTCGCCGTCGAGGGACCGACCCGGCCGCGCGAACTGTGGCGACTCGACACGAACGCGCTGACCTGGAGCCGGGTCACCGACGTCCCGGTGCTGCCGGACGTGCAGCTGGTCGAGCCGACGCTCGAGCGGTTCGCCGCCCGCGACGGACTGGAGCTGACCGGGTGGCTGTACCGGGCCGTGGAGCCGACCGCGTCGGCGGCGCATGCCGACCCTGGTGCTGGTGCCGCGCCTCCCGGCCGCGCAGCGCTCGTCCACCTGCACGGCGGACCGGAGTCGCAGGAACGACCCACGTTCTCGCCGCAGCACCAGGCGCTCGCCGCCGCCGGGGTGACCGTGTTCGCACCGAACATCCGCGGGTCCAGCGGGTACGGCCACGAGTTCGTGCACGCCGACGACCTGGCGCTGCGGTGGAACGCGCTCGCCGATGTCGTCGACTGCGCGCGGTTCCTGGTGACCAACGGGTACGCCGAGCGTTCCCGGGTCGCCGTCGAGGGACGCTCGTACGGCGGGTACGCGACGCTCGCGTCGTTGGCGTTCACGCCCGACGTGTTCGCGGCCGGGGTCGCGGTGTGCGGGATGAGCGACTTCGCGACCTTCTACCGGGACACCGAACCGTGGATCGCGGCCGCTGCCGCCTCGAAGTACGGCCACCCCGTCGAGGACGAAGCCCTGCTCGCGGCACTGTCGCCGATGCGCGCGATCGACGACGTCACGGCGCCGCTGCTCGTCGTGCACGGTGAGCTCGACACGAACGTGCCGATCGGTGAGGCGCACCAGGTCGTCGCGGCGCTGCGGGAGCGGTCGCACGACGTGGAGTACCTGGAGCTCGAGGGTGAGGGGCACGAGTACCGGCGGGCGTCGTCGCAGGCGCTGCTCGTGCGGCGGATGGTGGAGTTCGTGGCGGCGCGGCTGGGGTGAGGCCTGGCGGGGCGGGGCGCTCGGTCTGGTGCTCGGCCTGGTGCGAGGTTCCGTACTCCGTGCGGCGCACGTGCCCTCGCACCGAGTACGGAACCTCCCACGGGCCGTGGCCCCCCTCGCACCGTGCGAGCCGCGGCTCGGCGTCACCGGGTGCAACGATGCGTCGGCGGCGCTCGCCGCGGGCGGAGAATGGTGGCATGACGACGACTGCGCCGACCTCGACCGCGCTGCCCCGACCGGGAGAGGTCCTCGTGGCCTCGGCAGCGGAGGTCGAGCAGGTCGTCCACCGTGCCACGAACCAGTACGCCTCCGGCGTCGTCGCGGACACCGCCGGGTGGGCGGACGGCGATCGTCGGCGGATCGAGGACCTCGGGTTCCGTGGTGGTGATGCCCGCGGCGAGGCGCTCCGGACCCTCGACCTGACGATCGCCGACGACGGAACCCCGACGCGCATGCTCGACGCACCCGCGATGGCCGCACTGAACAGCCACCACGCGCGGTTCGCCGAGCGGCGCGGCGACGTGGTCCGCTACCAGACCGACGTGTCGGTGTGGACGGGGATCCCCGAGCGACCCACCGAGCAGGACTGGGAGGACGTCCGGGCGCTGCTCGGGTCGGGCGGGATGCTCGGCGTCGGTGCGGCTGCCGTCCTGCCCGAGGGGTGGGAGCTCGTCGAGGGTGCCGGCGGCGTGCAGCTGACCGGTGAGGCGATCGAGGGTGCGCCGGACGACGAAGCCGTCGTGCTGACGCCCGACGACGTGCCGGAGATGACCGCCCTGGTGGAGCGGACGAAGCCGGGGCCGTTCCTGCCGCGCACGATCGAGCTCGGCACGTACCTGGGCATCCGGCGGGACGGGCAGCTCGTCGCCATGGCGGGGGAGCGGTTGCACCCGCCGGGGTGGACCGAGATCAGCGCGGTGTGCACGGACGAGGCGTACCGGGGGCAGGGGTTCGGGCGTCGGTTGGTGCTCGCCGTCGCGCACGGGATCCGGGAGCGCGGGGAGACTCCTCTGATGCACGCGGCCGCCGGCAACACCGGGGCGATCGGGCTGTACCAGCACCTGGGGTTCCGCCTGCGGGACCGTGGGGCGCCGCGGTTCGTGCGGGTGCCGGACGGGAGCGATCGGCCGGCCGGGAGCGGCAGTTCGGGGGGTTGACTGCCCCGAGTGGCGCTCCGCACACTGTCTTGGTCGCCGGGGCACCTCGGCGCGTCATGACAGGAGAACCATCATCGTGAGGACGTCGTCGTGGACCGCAGGTGCGGTCACCCTCGGTATCGCGCTGGCCGCGGTCGTCGTCTCGACCGGCCCGGGTTCGGCAGCGGTCGCAGCGCCGGCGTGCAACGGGGACCGTGTCACCCTCGAGCAGCTCGCGAGCGGGTGCGCCGTGGCCACGCCGACGATCGTGCTGCCCGACGGTCGGCAGTTCGTCGTGCCGGAACCGGGCACGACGGTCTCCGCGTTACCGGTGGCCGCGTCGGGCGTCGACGACGGCGGGGACGTGTCGATCACGAACACCGGCCGCGCGGGTGTCGCGGTGCGCGTCGACGATGCCTGGTCCGGGTCGGCGGCCGCCGTCCGGCAGGAACGCCAGGCGCTGCGCGACCGGGTGGCCGCCGCCGTCGTGACGCGCGGAGCGGCCACCACGTCGGCCACGAAGGCGGCCACGAGCTGCACCAACACCTCGTACACCCGGCTCGGGTTCCGCTGGGCGGGCCCGGTGAACTGGAGCTACAACCCGAACAACCAGAAGGTCACCGGTCCGTCGGCGATCGGGGCCGGAGCCGACGCCTGGACCGGGCCGGTCTCGTCGTGCGGCCGGACGATCACCTCGACCGCCGACCAGAAGCACCTCGGGGTGCTCAAGCAGGCGATGGGCGTCACCGCGACCGGAGGCTGCGGAGCCGCGAACGCGTCGAGCGTGGTCGGGTGGGGGTCGCTGCCGAAGGACACCCTCGGCGTGACCTGCGTGTGGTCGCGCTCCGGCACGGCCGTCGAGACGGACCAGCGGTACTCGACGTCGGTCAACTGGTCCGCCGCCGCGACCTGCTCCGGGGCACGGTTCGACCTGCGTGGCGTCGCCACGCACGAGTGGGGTCACGCCTACGGGCTCGGGCACACGGCCGCGAACAGCGGCCTGGTGATGAAGCCGTCGGTGTCGACGTGCGAGACGAGTCAGCGCGGCCTCGGCCTCGGCGACCTGCTGGGGATCGACGCGATCTACTGATCGGGACGCCTTCGTGGATTCTCTAGGATCGACCCATGTCCACGACCATGCCCGGCTTCGGGACGGAGCGCATCACGCAGCTCGGTCTGCGTGACCGCGTCTACGACCGGGTGCTCGAGGTCCTGATGGGCCACGACGTCGAACCGGGCATGCGGCTGTCGATCGACGGCCTCGCCCGCTCCCTCGGGGTCTCGCCGACCCCGGTGCGTGAAGCCCTGGTGCAACTCGAACGCACCGGCCTCGTCACCCGTGAAGCGAACAAGGGGTACCGGGTCTCCCCGCCCCTGGCCGGCGACCAGCTCGAGGCCCTGTTCGACGCCCGGCTCATCGTGGAGAGCGGCGCCGTCGAGCTCGCGGCCCGCGGTGACGTCGACGGCCTGCGCGAGCGACTCGCGGCAGCGCTCGACGAGCAGGCTGCGGTGGCCGCCGAGGTCGCGTCGGTCGGGGCTGCGCACGCCCCGGAGGAGCTGATGGCCCGCTTCTTCCGCAGTGACTGGCAGTTCCACCAGCTGATCTTCGATGCGACGCGCAACCCGTTCCTCGAGGAGATGTCCGAGATCATCACGACGCGCGTGCACCGCATGCGGCAGATCGTCGAGGGTGGCGGGGACGACACCGATCGTGCGGTCCAGGAACACCGGGCCATCCTGGAGGCGCTGGCTGCGGACCCGACGTCGGCCGTCGCCGCGATGCGGCTCCACATCGACGCCGTCCGGTTGCGTTCGCGCGCGGACGCGTCCCACACCAGCTGAGGCAACGGGGTTGCGTTCCGGCGTCGTGCGAGTATCTTTCCTATAGGAAAGAGGTTCATCGCCGAACCACCACGACATGCAAGGGAGCATTCCGTGACCACTCCACAGGACTGGGTCGACCAGGATTGGGACCCCACCACCTGGACGTCGGAGACCTGGCCGATCGCCGCGTGCCTGCACGGGTTCGCGCAGGTCACCCGAGACGGGACGGCCTTCCACGACGCCCCCGCCGAGGTGTGGGACGAGGTGTTCGGGCAGATCGAGGCCGTCGGCTTCTCGCTCGCCGAACTCGCCGACAGCCACATCCGCCCCGCAGACCTCGAAGCCTCGCGCCGCGACGAGCTGTTCGCCGTCGCGAAGTCGCACGGCGTCGGGATCCCGTCCGTGCACCTGCAGCGCAAGAGCGTCATCCAGCCCGGGCACGAGGACGAGAACCTCGCCTACGCCCACCGCACCATCGACGCGGCGGCCGAGTGGGGCATGCAGGTCTTCTCGACCGGGCTGCACCAGCCGTTCACGGACGCCCAGAAGCGCGCGCTGTGGTTCTGGACGGCGCCGGGCCCGAAGGACCCGGACGACCCCGAGGTCTGGAACGCCGCGGTCAAGCGACTGCGGGAGCTCGGCGAGCACGCTGCGACCGTCGGGCTGCCGATGGCGCTCGAGCTGTACGAGGACACGTACCTCGGCACCGCCGACAGAGCGGTCCGTCTGGTCGAGGAGATCGGTCTCGACAACGTCGGGTTGAACGCGGACGTCGCGAACCTCATCCGTCTGCACCGTCCCGTCGAGGACTGGCGGGAGCTCTTCGCGAAGACCATGCCGTACACGAACTACCTGCACGTGAAGAACTACACGCGTGACGAGGCCGGCGACGGGAGCTGGGCGACGAGTGCGCCGAGCACCATGGAGACGGGCCTCATCAACTACCGCCAGGTCCTGCGCGACGCCGTCGCCGACGGGTTCCGCGGGATCGTCATGACCGAGCAGTACGGCGGGGACAGCCTCGGCGTCTGCGCCACCAACCAGCAGTACATCCGATCCGTCCTCGCGACGACGAAGCTCGACGCGACGGCGACCCCGACTGCACCAACCAGCACCGAAGGAGCAATCCGATGAGCACCCTCGACATCGCCGTCGTCGGGTCCGGCTACATGGGCGGCGGGATCGCCCAGGTCCTCGCCCTCGCCGGCCACACCGTCCGGATCGCCGACGTCTCGGCCGAGATCGCCCAGCAGAACCTGGAGCGGCTGCTCACCGAGACCGCACAGTTCGTCGCCGACGGGCTGTTCCCCGAGGACGCCGTCGAACGGGTCCGCGCACACCTGAGCGCCGCTGAGTCGATCGAGGCCGCCGTCGCCGTCGCCGACTTCATCGAGGAGGCCGTGCCCGAGAAGCTCGAGATCAAGCACGCGACGCTCCGCCGCATCAGCGAGGCCGCCCGCCCGGACGCCGTGATCGGCTCGAACACCTCGACGATCCTGATCGAGTCGCTGGCCGAGGCGGTCGTGGGCCCGGAGCGGTTCCTCGGGGTGCACTTCTCGAACCCGGCACCGTTCATCCCCGGCGTCGAGCTCATCCCGCACCCGACCACGAACGAGCACGCGATCGAGGTCGGTGAGACCGTCGTCGCCGCGACCGGCAAGCAGTCGGCGCGGGTGAAGGACTCGACGGGGTTCGTCCTGAACCGCCTGCAGTACGCGCTGTTCGAGGAGGCCACGAAGATCGCCGACGAGGGCATCGCGAGCCCCGACGACATCGACACCATCGTGCGGACCACGTTCGGGTTCCGCCTGCCGTTCTTCGGCCCGTTCGCGATCGCCGACATGGCCGGGCTCGACGTCTACGCGTTCTGCTTCGAGTCGCTGCAGACCCGCTGGCCCGAGCGCTTCGCCACCCCGCCGTCGCTGCAGCAGCACGTCGACGCCGGTGAACTCGGCACGAAGTCCGGCGCCGGGTACCTCGAGGTCCCCGCCGACCGCACGCCCGAGCTCGTCGCCTACCGGAACAAGGCGTACGTCGCGATGCAGAAGCTCCTCGACGAGCTCGGCCCGGCACCGATCCACTGAGGCGGGAGGGACACCATGAGCGACCAGAACCAGTCAGCCGGCCAGCACCAGGACCGCACCGTCGTCCTCACCGGGGCCGCCTCACCACGGGGCATCGGCCGCGCCACCGCCCACCACCTGGCCGAGGCCGGGTGGGACGTCGGGATCCTCGACCTCGACCAGACGGCGAGCGAGCAGGTCGCCGCCGAGATCCGCGAACAGCACGGCGTGCGGGCCGTCGGCGTCGGGGCGAACGTCGCCGACGAGTCCGCCGTCCGTGCGGCCTTCGACACGATCGAGGCCGAACTCCGGCCGATCACCGCACTGGTGAACCTGGCCGGGGTCTCGTCCGCGCACGCCTACCTCGACCTGCCCGAGGGGGAGTGGCACCGGGTGCTGTCGATCAACCTCGACGGTGTGCACTTCGCCAGCCTGCGGGCGGCCGAGTCGATGGTGCGGTCCGGCTACGGGCGCATCGTGAACCTGTCGTCGGTCTCCGCCCAGCGCGGCGGCGGCACTTTCAGCAAGACCCCGTACACGGTGGCGAAGGCCGGCGTGATCGGCCTGACCCGTGGCCTGGCGCGCGAGCTCGGCCCGCGCGGCGTCACGGTCAACGCGATCGCCCCCGGTCCGATCGACACCGACATCATGGGCGGCACCCTGTCCGAGGAGCGGAAGGCCGAGATGGCCGCCGACGGCGTGCTGCCGCGCATCGGCACCCCGCGGGACATCGCCGCCGCCGTCGCGTACCTGATCAGCGAGGATGCCGGGTTCGTCACGGGCCAGACGCTCAACGTCGACGGCGGCCTGTACATGCACTAGGGCCAGCCGCCCACGGAACGCGCGCCGACCGGGCGACGCGATCCGTGCCTCCCGTCCGGACGACCGAACCGACCGCCGGACGCCAGAACGACCGCACCGTGCTCGCAAAGGAGCGAACCCGTGTCACTACCCCCTGCCCCCGCGCTCGGGTCGACGAACGACCCCGGCCTGAAGTCCGCCATCGGCAAGGCGACGAAGCACCTCATGCCGATGCTCGTCATCCTGTACTTCGTCGCGTTCCTCGACCGCACGAACGTCGGCTTCGCCGAAGAGGCCCTGCGCGTCGACCGTGGCATCTCGGACGCCGCCTTCGCCCTGGGCGCCGGCATCTTCTTCATCGGCTACGCGATCTTCGAGATCCCGTCGAACCTGCTGCTCAAGCGGTTCGGTGCGCGCTTCTGGCTCGCCCGCATCGCCGTCACGTGGGGCATCGTCGCCGCACTGTTCGCCTTCACGACGAACGACACGATGTTCATCATCCTGCGCTTCATCCTGGGTGTGACCGAGGCCGGGCTGTTCCCGGGCGTGATCATGTACCTGTCCGAGTGGTTCCCGAACAAGGTGCGCGTGCGCATGTTCGCGATCTTCTACCTGGCGCAGCCGTTCTCGCAGATGATCGGCGCCCCGCTGTCCGGCGGCCTCATCAGCGTCGGTGACCAGGTCACGCCGTTCCACGGCTGGCAGGTCATGTTCGCCGGCGAGGGGATCCTCGCGGTGCTGGCGGGCGTCGCGGCCCTGGTGTTCCTGACGAACAGTCCGCAGCAGGCGAAGTGGCTCGAACCGGGCGAGAAGGCGTCGCTCACCGCGGCCATGGAGCGCGAGGACACCGCCCGCAGCGAGGACGGCCCGAAGGGCATCTGGCGCGCGATGGCGAGCGGGCGCGTCTGGTACTTCACGATCATCTACTTCTGCCTGCAGGTCGCCGTGTACGGCACGACGTTCTACCTGCCGCAGCAGGTGTCCTCGCTGCTCGGGCAGGACGTCGGCTGGCAGGTCGGTCTGGTGTCCGCGATCCCGTGGCTCGTCGGACTCGTCGCCTGCTACCTGATCGGGTCGCGTGCGGACTCCGTCGGACGCCGTCGTCGCTGGGGCACGCTGTTCTACGTCACGACCGGCCTGTCGATCCTCGGCTCGGCATGGGCGGGTGCGAACGGGCAGCCCGTGCTCGGCATCCTGTTCATCACCCTGGCCGTCGCGAGCTTCCTGGCCGTCGGCCCGATCACCTGGGCGTACCCGACGGCGTTCCTGACCGGTGCCGCAGCCGCCGCGGGCATCGGCTTGATCAACTCGCTCGGCAACCTCGGCGGGTTCGTCGCCCCGATCATGCGCACCGCGATCAACGAGGTGGTGCCCACCGACAGCGGTGCGTTCGGCATCGTCTCGCTCGGCGTCCTGGCGTTCGTCGCCGCGGTGATGATCTTCTGCACCAAGTTCTTCCGCGGGGCCAAGGCCGACGAACTGCTCGACACCTCGCACGTCCGCACCACCGACCCGAAGGGCAGCAAGCGATGACCAGACTGTTCAACGACCCGGCGGACTTCGCCGACGAGGCGACCGACGGCTTCGTCGCCGCGAACGAGCGGTGGGTGCGCGGGGTGCACGGCGGGGTCGCCCGCTCCACCACGAGCCCCGACGGCACGGTCGCGGTCGTGATCGGCGGGGGTTCGGGCCACTACCCCGCGTTCGGCGGGCTGGTCGGACACGGCCTGGCCGCCGGTGCCGCGATGGGCAACCTGTTCGCCAGCCCCAGCGCGCAGCAGGTCACCGGGGTCGCGAAGGCAGCGGAGCACGGTGGCGGGGTGCTGCTCAGCTACGGCAACTACGCGGGTGACGTCCTGAACTTCGACGCCGCGGCGCGCACGCTCGAGGCCGACGGCATCCCGGTCCGGACGGTCCGCGTCACCGACGACGTGACGAGCGCGCCGGCCGACGACCGCGCGAAGCGCCGCGGCATCGCGGGTGACCTCTGCGTCTTCAAGGTGGCCGGCGCCGCCGCCGAGCGCGGGGACGACCTCGACACCGTCACCGCCGTCGCCGAACGGGCGAACGACCGGACGCGCAGCTTCGGCGTCGCGTTCTCCGGGTGCTCCCTGCCCGGCGCCGAGCAACCCCTGTTCACGGTGCCCGAGGGCCGGATGGCGGTCGGCATGGGCATCCACGGCGAGCGGGGCATCGACGAGACGGACGTGCCCACCGCCGACGGGCTGGCCGAGCTGCTGGTGTCCCGTCTGCTCGACGAACTGCCCGACGGCGTGGCACTCGAGGGCCAGCGTGTGGTCCCGATCCTGAACGGCCTGGGCTCGGTCAAGTACGAGGAGCTCTTCGTCGTCTACCGCTCGGTGCAGCGCCGACTGGCGGACGCCGGAGTCGTCATCGTGGAGCCCGAGGTCGGCGAACTCGTCACGAGCTTCGACATGGCCGGGGTCTCCCTGACGCTGTTCTGGCTCGACGACGAGCTCGAGGAACTCTGGGCAGCACCCGCGGACACGCCCGCCTACCGCAAGGGCGGTGCGGTCGCCGAACAGCGGGTCGACCCGTCCACCGTGGCGGCGGACGCCGAGGGCGTCGGCATAGGTCCGGCGACCGACGAGTCCCGCGCGGTCGCCGAGCAGGTCGCCGCCGGGTTCGCCGCGGTCCGCGCCGTCCTCGACGAGCACGCCGACGAACTCGGGCGCATCGACGCCGTGGCCGGTGACGGCGACCACGGCATCGGGATGCAGCGCGGATCGCACGCCGCCGACGTCGCAGCCGCCGACGCGGTCTCCCGCGGTGCCGGTGCCGGCACCGTCCTGCTGGTCGCCGCGGACGCCTGGTCCGACAAGGCCGGCGGCACGTCCGGTGCGATCTGGGGTGCCGCCCTGGAGGCACTGGGTCGCGTGGTCGGGGACGAGTCGCGTCCGTCGGGTGCCACCGTCGCGCAGGGGGTCCGCGCGGCCACCGAGGCCGTGCTCGCGTTCGGCGCCACCGTCGGTGACAAGACGATGGTGGACGCCCTGGTGCCGTTCGACGAGGTGCTCCGCACCCGGCTCGACGCCGGGGCGGCGCTCGCCGAGGCCTGGGGCGACGCCGTCCGTGCCGCCCGCGAAGCCGCCGACGCCACGGAGTCCCTGGTGCCGAGGATGGGCCGGGCACGCACCCATGCCGACCAGGCCGTCGGCACCGCAGACCCCGGTGCGCTGTCCTTCGCCCTCGTCGTGGAGACGGTCGCCCCGTGATCACCGTCGGGGTGTCGCTGAAGACGTACTTCTCGCACGCCCGGACGCTGTCGTGGGCGGCCGAGGTCGCCGACATCGCCCGGCGACACCCCGCGGTGCGCTCGGGTGCGGCGTCGCTCTTCGTGGCGCCGACGTTCCCGGCTCTCGTCCCGGTGCGTGAGCTGCTCACCGGCACCGGTGTGCAGCTCGCCGCGCAGGACCTGTCGTGGGCCGACGCGGGCGCGTTCACCGGCGAGGTCTCCGGCGCCGAACTGCGGGAGATCGGTGTCGACCTGGTCGAGATCGGGCACGCCGAACGGCGCTCCCTGTTCCACGAGGACGACGCGACGATCGCGGGGAAGGTGCACGCGGCGTTCCGGAACCACCTGCGTCCGCTGGTCTGCGTCGGGGAGCCGGACCGGGCCTCCGATCCGACCGAGGCCGTGGCGGCGGTGACCGCGCAGCTCGACCGGGCCGTCTCGACCGCCGTCGCGGACGGTCTCGCCGGACCCCTGACCGTCGCCTACGAACCGGTGTGGGCGATCGGCGCACCGGCACCCGCACCGGACGACCACATCGTGGCGGTGCTCGCCGGGATCGAGCAGCACCTCGGCACCCGGCCCGAGCTGCACGGCAGCACCGTCCTCTACGGCGGCAGTGCCGGACCAGGCCTGCTGACCCGGGGGCAGGGCCGGATCGGCGGGCTGTTCCTCGGACGGTTCGCCCACGACCCCGCAGCGGTCCGGGCCATCCTCGACGAGGTCGCGGCGCTCAGCTGAGCTGGTCGCGGACCGGCCGTGGGGCGCGACCGAGCAGTTCGCCGAGCAGCGGGTCGGTGCCGGCGAACAGGCCCCGCTCGGCGGCCTGGTACATGCCGAGCAGGAACGTGACCATGTGCGGGTCCTGCCCCGAGGCCAGCGCACGGGCACGCCACTCGTCCTCGCCCAGGGCCTCGAACCCGATCGTCCGACCGGACACCTCGGACGCCTGCCGGGCCAGGTCGGCGAAGGTCGGCGCGTCCGGAGCGGTGAGCGTCACCGGCCCGTCGAACGGCTGGTCGGCGAGCAGGATCGCGGCGGCTGCCTCGGCGGCGTCCTCGCGGGCGGTCCACGACACCGGGCCGTCGACGGGGACGGACACCGTGCCGGTCTCCTGCCACGGGCCCGTCATCCAGGCGGCGCTGTGCGCGTAGAAGCCGTTCCGCAGGCTCGTCCACGGCAAGCCGGAGTCGCGGAGCAGGTCCTCGGTGGCGGCGTGGTGCGCTGCGGGCACGAAGGGCGAACCGTGCGCGGCGCCCTGGTGGCTCGTGTACAGGACCCGGCCGACGCCGGCGTCCACGGCTGCGTCGACCGCGGCACGGTGCAGCGCGACGGCGTCGGCGGCCGGGTCGCTCGACGAGACGAGCAGGAGCTGATCGGCGCCCGCGAAGGCTGCCGGCAGGGTCTCCGGTTCGGCGTAGTCGCCGCGGCGGACCTCGACACCGCGGTCGGCGAACCGCTGTGCTCGGGCCGGATCACGGGCCACCACCGCCAGGTCGGACGGCGCGAGGTGCTCGAGCAGGTGGTCGGCGGTCGCGCCGTTGAGGGCTCCGGTGGCCCCGGTGATGACGATCATGGCTTCTCCGTATCGGTGGAAACAGCGCGTCGGTAGCGCTGGTAACACAGTGATAGCACAGATCCGTTATCGTTGTTCCGTGATCGAGCAGGGAAGCCAGCGCGACGAGACGCGTGCGCGCATCGTCGAGGTCGCCGGCACCATGCTGCGCGAACGCGGTGCCGCGGCGGTGACCACGCGGGCGGTCGCGGACGGCGCAGGCGTCCAGGCACCGACCATCTACCGGCTGTTCGGCGACAAGGACGGTCTGCTCGAGGCGGTCGCCGAGCACGCGATGGCGACGTTCTCGGCGATGAAGGCCGACGCCGTCCGGGCTGCTCGTGACGAGGCGACCGACCCCGTCGAGGACCTGCGCACCGGGTGGTCGATGACGATCGGCTTCGGGCTGGCGAACCCCGACCTGTTCGTGCTGTTGAGCGACCCGGAGCGCGGCCGTCGGTCGGCAGCCGCCCGCGCCGGTACCGCGCTGCTCGCCGAACGCATCCGGCGGGTGGCCGAGGCCGGACGGCTGGCCGTGCCGGAAGACCGCGCGGTCGAGCTCGTGCACGCGGCCGGCACCGGTGCGGTGCTCGCGATCCTGGCCGCTCCGGCGGACGAGCGGGACCCGTCACTCGCCGATGACGTCCTCGACGCGGTGCTCGGGCGGATCCTCGTGCCGAGCGGGCCGACCAGGGACGACGGCGGCGCGGCCCCGGGTGGTCGCGGTCGGGGGACCGACGCCGTGACGAGCGCCGCGATCACGCTCCGTGCCGCAGCGCCCCGGCTCGATCGACTGTCGCCAGCCGAGCGGACGATGCTCGCGGAGTGGCTCGACCGGATCGCCGTGGACTAGTCCTCGCGGGCGCCCGCCAGCCCGTGGTCGTGTGCGTAGACGACGAGCTGCACCCGGTCGCGCAGCGACAACTTGCCCAGGATGCTCGAGATCTGGGTCTTCACCGTCGACTCGGTGACGTACTCCCTGGTGGCGATCTCGGCGTTCGAGAGCCCACGGGACGCCCACCCGAACACGACGCGCTCCCGCTCGGTCAGGGTCGCGAACTCCGGCGGCTGCGGTGCGGGGGCCCGCGCCACGTCGGTGCCGAACAGTTGCGCGAGGTCGTTCGGTGCGATGACCGAGCTGCCCTCGTGCACGGCCCGCACCGCGGCGAACAGGAACGGCGGCGTGGTGTCCTTGAGCAGGAACCCGCTGGCGCCGAGCCGGATCGCGGTCGCCGCCGCCGGGTCGAGCCCGAAGGTGGTGAGCACGACGACGCGGGGCAGCGGGCCGGCGACGGCGCCGGAGTAGAGCTGTCGGACGGTCTCCACGCCGTCCATGCCGGCCATCCGCATGTCGAGCAGCACCACGTCGGGACGCACCTCGGGGATGAGCGCGAGCGCTTCGGCGCCGTCGGAGGCCTCACCGACCACGCGCATGTCGTCCTGGGCGTCGAGCACCACCCGGAGCCCGGCGCGGAACAGCGCCTGGTCGTCGGTGAGCAGGATCCTGATCGGTTCGGTCATCGGACGGGTCCCCCTTGGACGTCGAACGGGATGCGGGCGCGTGCCGTGAACACGTCGTCCAGCACGGCGGCGTCGAACGACCCACCGAGGGCGCCGAGGCGCGAGTCCATGCCGTCGATCCCGCGGCCCGAGCCGGCGGTGGTGCCGTCTCCGGCGACGTTCTCGACCTCGAGCACCAGGTCGGCGTTCCGCCAGGTCTCCCGCACGACGACCGGGTTGCCGGGGGCGCCGTGGCGCAGGGCGTTCGTGAGCATCTCCTGCAGCACGCGGCGGGCGGCCGTCCCGGTGTCCGGGCGCAGGGCCAGCGGGACCCCGCGCACCGTGCGGTCGACGTCGACCCCGGCGTCGCGGATGCCCTGCACGATCTCCTCGAGCGAGCCCGGGCCGGTCGCCTCGGCGGAGCCGTCGATGTGCCCGAGGACCTGTCGGACCTCGACCAGGGAGCTCCGGGCGGTGCTCGCGATGGTGGCGCTGACCGCTCGGATGCGCGCCTCGTCGTCGAGGAACGGCACCGAGTCGGCCTGCGCGATGATGACCGCGAGCGAGTGGCCGACGACGTCGTGCACGTCGCGGGCGATGTCCGCGCGGATGCGTTCGGACTCGGCGACGTCGATGGCGCGGGTGGCGGTGGCCTCGGCCTCGGTGGCGACGGCTTCGGCACGTGATGCTGCGGCCTCGGCGTCGGCACGGCGCTCCGACTCGCGGTCGCGGGAGCGGAAGGCCCGGACGGCGACCCCGCCCGCCCAGACCCCGAGCAGCGCGGTCACCGGGGCGGCCATCGCCAGGAAGGCCTGGTCGCGCGGGCCGTTGATGAGCACGAGGAACCGGAAGCCGGTCGACGCCAGGTAGACCGTCGCACCGGCCCCGGCGACGACCGCGAGTACGCCGGAGACGACGACCTCGGTGCGGGTGCCCACGACGGCGGCGGTGCCGATCACGACGAAGAGCGCGAGGTCCACCAGCGACGGGCGCTCGCCGCCGCCGACCTGGATCACCCCGAGGACGACGACCATCGCCATCGCGGCGGACGGGGAGATGCGACGCAGGGCGATCGCCACCGAGGCCGACAGCACCGCGGCGAGGCTCGCGTGCTCGAGCTCGAGGTCGATGGGCAGCAGGAAGACGAACGCCGCCAGGGCCGCCCAGGCCACGTCGACGGCGATCGACCGGGTGGCGAGCGGCCGGAGGAACCTGCCCCGTTCGGTCACGAGAGCGATCCTCCCATGCCGTACCGGCGTCACGCGGGCGGGGTCATGGCCATGAGTGCGATGACGGTGGCGACCACGATCGCCGCGCAGAGCAGCAGGGTGGCGATCGTGTGCTTGGTCGAGGTCTGCATGCTCCCAGCCTGCGCAACCGGACGGCCGAGGGCATCGGGCGGTCGACCGAAGGGACTCGTCCTGCCGGGTGAAGCCGACGGTGGACCCGGATCCGTCGAACGGCGCATCCAGGACACCCTCTGCGTGATCCGGCCACCTTGGACGGCCGCTCAGTGCCCCCGGCGAACCATCGGCCGTGCAATCGCTCGATCGACACGAAGGAGCACGATTTGTACTTCCACAAGCAGGAACTCCAGTTCACGGCAACGCCCGACAAGCCCGACGCGATCTACGCCCGCAAGCTGCAGGAGGTGCTCGGCGGCCAGTACGGAGAGATCTCCGTCGCGCTGCAGTACCAGTTCCAGGCGTGGAACATGCACATCCCCGGCAAGTACCGCGACATGGTGTTCGGCATCGGCGCCGAGGAGATGGGCCACGTCGAGATGCTCGCGACGATGATCGCGCAGCTGCTCGAGAAGTCCCCGCTCGGCATCACCGAGGACGCGCTGCAGGACGACCCCACGGTCGCCGCGATCGTCGGCGGCACCGACGTCCAGCACGCGATCGTCGCCGGTGCGGGTGCCCGTCCGGTGGACAGCAACGGCAACCCCTGGCAGGGCTCGTACATCACCGCCAGCGGCAACCTGCTCGCCGACTTCACGGCGAACGAGAATGCCGAGATGCAGGGTCGTGTGCAGGCCGCCCGGCTCTACCACATGACCGACGACCACGGCGTGCGGGACCTGCTGTCCTTCCTCATCGCCCGCGACACCATGCACCAGAACATGTGGGCGACCGCTGCCGCCGAGCTGCGCGAGAAGGGCGTCGAGGGCTTCCCCGTCCCGAGCAACTTCCCGCAGTCGAAGGAGAACCAGGAGGTCAACTACCAGTACCTCAACTTCTCCGACGGTGCCGAGGCGAAGAACGGCCCCTGGGCGAGCGGCCCCTCGTTCGACGGCAAGGGCGAGTACTCGTACCACGACGGCCCGACCACCTCGGTCCCGATGCCCCCGCCCACGCACCCCGACGTCCGGCTCTACGGCACCACCGAGCTGCCGAACGTCGTCGAGAAGACGGCCGGCCTGGTGCAGGACAAGCTGAACAAGGAGTAGTCCCGACGGTCGCCCACGCGACCGACGGATGACAGGAGGCCCGGCGCACGACGTGCGCCGGGCCTCCTGTCCGTCAGGTGGTCACCGCACCGACGGGGCGGACCCGCCCACGGTCATCAGCGCCCCCGTCTCGGGTTCTTCGTCGCGTGGTGCCTCGAAGATGCCCGAGTAGGCGCGCACCGCGCTCCACCCCGCGATCAGCAGGGCCGTGCCGAGGACCGCCGCGACCCAGGGGGCCAGGAGCGACTGCTCGAACAGCCGGGGCGCGGCGACCCAGGTCAGGAACGTGCCGGTCAGGCTGCCGGTGGCCCCGAGGAGCACGGCGGTGCGCCGGTCCAGGCTCGTCAGCGCGAGCGCCGCGGTGACGACGAGGACCGCGACCACCGCGTTCAGCAGGACGGACGTCATCGCTCAGCTCCTCACTCGGCCGCGGTGCCGGAACCGACCGCGAGCTGCTCGGACGCGCCACCGACGGTGACGGCGATCTTGCGCGGCTTCGCGGACTCCTTGACGGGGATCGTGACGCTCAGCACGCCGTTGTCGTACCCGGCGGTGATGCGCTCGGCGTCCAGGCCGTCGCCGAGCGTCAGCTGCCGGACGAACGTGCCGGGCTGGCGCTCACGCGTGAGCCACTGCGAGCCCTCGGGCGCGCCCAGGGTGCGCTCGGCGCGGATCGTCAGGACGGAGCCGTCCACGTCGATGTCGACGGAGCCCGGGTCGATGCCGGGCAGGTCGACGTCGAGGACGTAGTGGTCCCCGGTGCGGTACAGGTCCATCGGCATCGAGCGCGGGCCGGCGGCGGTGCCGAGGAGCGAACCCGCGAGTCGGTCGAGCTCGCGGAACGGATCGAAGTTCATCGTCATCGAAATCAACTCCTTCGTGGTTCTCGTTGAGTCCCCTCGACTCAACTGCCACCGTTTTAGCACTCGACCCTGGTGAGTGCCAAAAGATCGCTCGGAGGACGCCGAGAACTCAGCCGAGCAGGGGCTCGAGCCGTGCGACCGCCGCCCGCAGGTGCACCAGGGCCTCGCCGGGCGACTCCACCCGGGCCGCGGGCGCGGACAACGTCAGCCCCGCCACGAGCTCACCGCGCTCGCCGCGGACGGGCAGTGCCAGGCACCCGAAACCCCGCACGAAGGCACCGACCTGCGACGCCGAGGCGCCGCCGGCTGCGTGCAGCCGCCCCATCGCGCTCGACCCGGGTGTCGATCGAAGGGCGGTCTCGTCGAGGAGCGGGAAGTCCGGGTCGACGTCGACGTCGCAGATCCCGTCGGCGTCGTACCGGGCCAGGTGCACCCCGGCGCGGACCGCCGAGCGCACGTCGGACAGCACGGACCGGACGGCGCGGGGGAGTGGTGGGACCGACGGGGCCGCGGCCGGGGCGACGCCGGCGAGCTCGGAGACCTTGTGCCCCAGTGCGAAGCCGCGCAGGTCCGGCAGCCGCACCAGGTACTCGTCCTCCACGAGCAGCGTGATGAGCCGGTAGGTGGTCGCCCGCGGCATCCCGAGCGCGTCCGAGATCTGCTGGGCGGTGACGCCGGGCCCGGCGTGCGCGACCGCCTCGAGCACCGCGAGGGCGTTCTGGATCGCCTTCGGCTGCCGCGCGCGGAGACCGGGTTCGCTCACCGCACCCCCGTCCCGTGGCCGGGTCCGGCGGACGACCGGGAGGCGCCCAGCAGGTCCGCCTCGACCGGCACGTCGTACACCGCCCGGCTCCGACCCCGTCGCCAGGGTCGCCGACGGGTCGCCACCAGGAACGCGACGACGACCGCGGTGACCGCCCCGACGGCGAGGACGACGGCCGGCCACCGGGGCGATGCGGCCTCGACCCCGGCGTAGGTGAGCAGCACGGCGGTGAGCAGGACACCGGTCGTCACCGCGGTGGTCGCCACCCCGGTCGTCAGCTCGCCGATGCGTCGCAGGAACACCGGAGCCGCGAAGCACGTCATCGCGTACGCCGTCAGGTACCCGAGTGCCGCGACGACGAGTTCGGCCTCCATCAGGGACCAGGTCGGGATGCCGGTGAGGAGCCCGAGGACCGGCAGCGCGGTCAGCACCGAGCATGCCAGCACCCCCGCGACGAAGGGTGTCCGGAACCGGGGCGACGCCCGCCCGAGCGCGGCCGGCAGCACCCCTTCACGGCCCATCGCGAACAGCACCCGGACGAGCGCCGTCGTCGAGGCGATCGCGCACGCGGCGAACGAGGCGGCGATCCCGAGGTCGAGCGCCCACCCGACCCACTGCATGCCGAAGGCGGTGGCGAGCTCGTTGACGGGCGACGCGCTCGTGGCGAGGTCGGCGCCGATCGCGGCGAACCCGGTCTGCTGGGCGGCAGCGCTCACGACGTAGAGCACGCCCGCGACCAGGACGGTCCACGAGATCGCGCGGGGGATCGCCTGGAACGGACGCCGGGCCTCCACGCCGAGCACCGACGCGCTCTCGAACCCGACGAAGGCGGTGACCGCGAGCGCCGTGCCCACCGCGAAGGGCGCCGGTGCGGTCGGGCCGAGTGCGAGGGCGGACGTGTCGACGGGCTGCAGCCGTGCGACCAGGGCGACGATCAGCACGACGATGACGGCGACGGACAGGGTCTCGACGAGCAGGGTGAGGCGCGTGGACAACCGGACCCCGAGGGCGATGACGGCGAACACCGCGGCACCCATGGCGGTGATCACCACGACCGTGACCAGGGAGCCGGTGCCGGCCGTCGGGACGAACCGGGACAGCAGGTAGTCGAGGTAGTAGCCGCTGCCGGTGAGCGAGAACATCGCGATGAACCCGTAGCCGAGCAGCAGTGCGGCGCCCGCGACCACACCGGCCGCCGGCCCCAGGCCGAGCGAGACGTAGGTGTAGAGCGAGCCGGTGCCCGCCACGCGTCGGACGAACTGGTTCACGGTGCGTCCGACCAGGAACGACAGCGCCATCGCGGCGAGCAGGGACCACGTCGCGCCCTGCCCGGCGACGGTCGCGACGAGCACCGGGATCGTGGTGGCCGCCGCCGACGGTGCGACCGCGGACACCGACTGCGCCAGCACGTCGACCGGGCCGATGCTCCGCCGGGACAGCCCGTCGACGGGGGAGCGCGTGCCGATGCCCGGCACCCGTGGCGGGTCGGCGATGGCACGGTCGAGCGCGGTCATGCGGCAACGGTACGGGGGCTGCGTTGCCCCGGTGTCTCGGTCGTGTTTCGCGGTGGTCTCGGGCAAATGAGACGCCTCGCCGGGGCCGTCCCATTCGGGTGCGTGCGGGTTTCACACCCGTGGAACGGGGGCGCAACCCCAGCGCGGGACCGTGGTCCCACCCCGACCCAGTCACCCGAACCGGAAGGCCACGATGTCCAGCATCACGAAGGACCCCGCGTCACTCGGAGCCGTACCCGCACCGCAGCGGACCATGCGCGGCTCGCTCGGCGTCACCGCGATCGTGTTCATGGTCGTCGCGGCCGCCGCCCCGCTCACCGTCGTCGGCGGTGCCGCCCCGCTGGGCATGCTGCTCGGCAACGGCGTCGGGTTCCCGTCGCTCTACGCCGCGTCCGCCGTGATCCTGCTGCTGTTCTCGGTGGGTCTGGCGGCGATGACCCGGCACCTGCCACGACCCGGCGCCTTCTTCACGTTCGTGGGCCACGGGCTCGGTCGTCCGGCCGGTGCGGGGGCGGCCACCCTGGCGCTGCTGACCTACACGACGATCCAGGTCAGCGTGCACGGCTACATCGGGTACCTGCTCGGGGTGACCGTCACGGGCCTCGGTGGGCCGGACATCCCCTGGTACGTGTGGTCCCTGGTCGTCGTGGCGCTCGTCGGGGTGCTCGGCTACCGGCACATCGACCTGTCGAGCAAGGTCCTCGGCGTCCTGCTCGTCGGCGAGGTCGGGATCGTGCTCGTCCTGGTCGCCGCGATCGTGTTCCGCGGCGGTGCCGACGGGCTCTCGCTCGCGCCGTTCGAACCGACCCACGTCATGTCCGGCTCACCCGGCGTCGGCCTCATGTTCGCGATCGCGGCGTTCATCGGGTTCGAGGCCACCGCGATCTTCCGCGACGAGGCGAAGGACCCGGAGCGCACGATCCCCCGGGCCACCTACACCGCCGTCATCGGCATCGGCGTGTTCTACACGCTGGCGTCGTGGGGACTCGTGATGGCCTGGGGTCCGGACGGCGTGCTCGCCGAGGCCGCGAAGGACCCGGGCGCGCTCATCCTCACCACGGCGGCGCGGTACATCGGCACCGCGGGCGAGGCCGTGATGAACGTGCTGCTGCTCACGAGCATGTTCGCCTGCGTCCTGTCCTTCCACAACGTCATCACCCGCTACCAGCACTCGATGGCGAACGCCTCGCTCCTGCCCGGTCGTCTCGGCACCGTGCACCGCAAGCACGAGTCGCCGCACACCTCGAGCGTCGTGCAGACCGTCACCGCCGCCGTGCTCATGGTCCTGTTCGCCGTCCTCGGCCTCGACCCGGTCCTGCAGGTCTTCAGCTGGTTCGCCGGGGTCGCCACCCTGGGCGTGGCGATCCTGATGGCCGCGACGAGCCTCGCCGTCATCGTGTACTTCCGCCGGAACCGCGCCGACCGACGCATCTGGAACACCGTCATCGCCCCGGTCCTGGGGTTCGTCGGGCTCGTCGCCTCGGCCGTCCTGATCTGGGCGAACTTCCCGACGCTCGTCGGTGACGTCGACGGTTCCGGAGCGAGCGTCTTCGGTGTCGTCAGCACCGTGCTCACCGGCCTCGTCGTGGTCGTGCCCGCCGTCGGCGTGCTGCAGGCCGTGGTGCTGCGCCGGCGCGACCGCCGCCGCTACGACCAGATGCTCGACCGTCTCGCCAGCGACGGCTGACCGACCCACCCGACCCGCGCCTCCAGACCGAACCGAAGGAACCACCAGCATGACCCTCACCGATCCCGTCACCGCCACCACCCACCCGCTCGCGAACCTGAGCCCCGACGAGTTCACCGCCGTCCGCGACGTCGTCACGGCGCAGCCGGACTGGACCGACACCACGCGCTTCGTCTACGTCGGCCTCGACGAGCCGCACAAGCAGCAGGTCCTGGCCTGGCAGGCCGGCGACGGTCCCCTGCCGGACCGCCGTGCCCACGTGATGCTCCTCGACATGGCGACCGGACGCTCCACCGACGGCGTCGTCTCGATCACCGACCGGATCGTCCTGTCGACCGACGTGCTCGACGGGTCCCGTGGACAGCTGCCCGTCCTCATCGAGGAGTTCGACGCCGTCGGCGAGATCGCGAACGCGGACGAGCGCTGGGTCGCCGCCCTGGCGAAGCGCGGCCTGACGCCGGACGAGGTGAAGTGCGTCCCGCTGTCGGCCGGGTACTACGACTACCCCGAGGAGGAGGGGCGCCGGATCCTCCGCGTGCTCGCCTTCCGCCAGGACCACCCCGCCGACCACGTCTGGGCGCACCCCGTGGACGGCCTGTCCGTGTACGTCGACGCCGCCAACCGCGCGGTGACCCGCATCGTGGACGTCGCGGAGATGCCCGTGCCCGCCACGTCCGGCAACTTCGACGACCCGGCGGTGCAGGGCGAACCGCTCGACCTCAAGCCGATCGTCATCACGCAGCCCGAAGGGCCGTCGTTCTCGGTCGACGGCGAGTTCGTCGAGTGGGCGAACTGGCGGTTCCAGGTCGGGTTCGACGCCCGAGAGGGGCTCGTGCTCCGGCAGCTGTCGTGGCAGGACGGTGCGCGGCTGCGGCCGATCGTCTACCGGGCATCGATCGACGAGATGCTCGTGCCCTACGGTGACCCGTCGCCGGTGCGGTTCTGGCAGAACTACTTCGACACCGGTGAGTACCTGTTCGGACGCTTCACCAACTCGCTCGAGCTCGGTTGCGACTGCGTCGGCGAGATCAAGTACTTCGACGCCGTCCTGGCCGACGAGCTCGGCAACCCGCAGACCATCCGGAACGGCATCTGCATGCACGAGGAGGACTTCGGCACGCTGTGGAAGCACGGGGACATCTACACCGGGTCGCAGGAGGTCCGGCGCTCCCGTCGGCTGGTGATCTCGTTCTTCACCACCGTCGGCAACTACGACTACGGGTTCTACTGGTACCTGTACCTCGACGGCACGATCGAGTGCGAGGCGAAGCTCACCGGAGTCCTCTTCACCTCGTCGTACCCCGGTCGGACGGAGTCCGGTGCGGACTACCCGTACGCCTCCGAGGTCGCGCCCGGCCTCGGCGCCCCGTACCACCAGCACCTGTTCTCGGCACGGCTGGACATGATGGTCGACGGGCTGTCGAACGCAGTGGACGAGGTCGACGCCGTCCGGGTCCCGGTCGGACCGGGCAACGAGCACGGCAATGCGTTCACGAAGTCGGTCACCCGTCTGTCGTCCGAGTCGACCTCCGGCCGTCTCGCCGACGCGTCGAAGGCCAGGACGTGGTTCATCTCGAACACCGAGGAGCGCAACCACCTCGACCGCCCGACCGAGTACGTGCTGTACCCGCAGGACGCCCCGGTGCTGCTCGCGGACGACTCGTCGTCGGTGGCCGCACGCGCCGAGTTCGCGCGGAAGCACCTGTACGTGACGCAGTACGACCCGGCCGAGCGCTTCGCCGCCGGGGACTTCGTGCACCAGAACCCCGGCGGGGACGGCGTCGCCCGGTACGTGCAGGGGGACCGTCCGCTCGACGGCGAGGACATCGTGCTGTGGCACACCTTCGGTCCCACGCACTTCCCCCGGCCCGAGGACTGGCCCGTCATGCCCGTCGACTACGCCAAGTTCACGCTCAAGCCGTACGGGTTCTTCCCACGGAACCCGGCCCTGAACGTGCCGGCGTCGATCGGGGCGTCGGCCGGGTCGCACTGCTCGCACCACGTCTCCGGCGCCGTCGAGGCCGCACACGACGCAGCCGAGCACCAGCACGACCACGGGCACGGGGACGGGCACTGACGTGACCGACCTGCTCGGGCTCGCGGCCATCGTGCCGGCGTCGGCCGGGGCCTGCTGCACGGTCGGGGGGTGGCGCCCCGGCCGTGCGGTCGACGTCGTCGCCGCGGTCGCGATGGTGGCGGCGATGGTCGACGGAGCGTTCGGACCCCGGGTCCTGCCGGGTGTCCTGTGGTTCCTGGTGCTCGCGTTCCTCGCCGTGGTGGTCGCCGGGGTGCACCGGTTGCAGTCCACGTCCGCCTGGAGGCGCGGGTCGGCTCAGCCGCCCGGCGCGGCCTCGGCGCACGGCCGGTACGGGCGGCTGCACGCTGCCCTGGGCCTGCTGGTGATGGGTGCGACGGGAGTCGGCATGGCGCACGACGCCGGCGCCGCGGGGATGCACCAGCACCTCGGGGTGGTCGCGGTGACGTGGCAGGTGGTGCTCGGCGGGTTGACCCTCGGGTACCTGGTGCTCACCGTCCACATGCTCCGTGACGGCGTCCGGCGACGATCACGTGCGCTGCCGCTGGTCGAGACCCTGGCGATGGGTGTCGCGGTCGCGGTGATGTCCGCGGCGATGGTCTGAGGCGCTCGGCGCTCGGCGCTCGCCGCTCGCCGCGTGCCGGTGGCGTTCCGTCCTGCTCAGCGCGCCAGGAACGGGTCGATGACCGCCCACGTCGCGTCGGGGGCCTCGAGGTGGGGCAGGTGCCCGGCCGCCGGGACCTCGGCGAACACCGCACCCGGCACGGCCGCCGCCACCGCGCGACCGTACGCCGGGGTCACGACCCGGTCGCTCGCGCCGAACACCACGAGCGTCGGCACCCGCACGGCCCCGAGTCGACCGAGCAGGCTCGGGTCGCTCATCGACCGGCCGGCGACGACCGCCATGGTCTGCCCGTTCGACCGCTGCACCGCGCGCTGTTCCTCGGTGACGGACGCCGGGTCCTGGTACCCCCGCTCGGGATCGTGCCAGGCGACCTCGGCCAGCCCGCGGGCATCGAGGGCGAAGAAGTCGGCGATCGGTTCGCCCTCGACCACCGCACCCACGCCGTCGATGTCGACGACGGTGCCGACGACCCCGGCGAACCGGTCGTCGGCAGCAGCCTGCACGGCCATCTCGAGGGCGATCCAGCCGCCGATGGAGGACCCGACCACCACGACGTCCTGCTCCCCGGCGGTGACGAGCTGCTCGAGGTACGCGGTCGCCAGGGCCGGGACGGAGTCGATCCCGTCCGGGCGCGGGGTGCCGTCCCACCCGGGGTGCGTGGGGGCGACGACGTGGAAGGCGGGTGCGAGGTGCGCGACGATCGGCGCGACGGTCCGGGGGCCGCCGCCGCCGTGCAGGACGAGCGCGGTGTGGGTGCGGGTGTCGGTCATGGGTTCTCCGTATCAACATGTTTATGTACGAGTGTTGATACCGTAGCACCATGCCGACCGACCTCGAAGCCCTGGGCCACGCCGTCAAGCGGGCGCAGTACCGCAACCACCGCACGATGGACGCCGCCCTGCGCGACCTCGGCGTGACGCTCGTGCAGTGGGACGCCCTGCGCGCGATCGACCGGATGCCCCGCGCCACCGGGCACGACCTCGCCGTCGCGACGTTCCAGAGCGACCAGGCCTTCGGCACCCTCGCGAACCGGATGCTCGACCGTGGGCTCATCACCCGGACCGCCGGGCGCGGCCGCCGGATCGAGCACACCGTCACCGAGGACGGGCGGCGGGTGCTCGACGAGGGGCACCGCATCGCCGAGGGGGTGCTCGACTCCCTGTTCGCACCCCTCGACGAGCCGCGACGGGCGGCGCTCCTGCAGCTCCTGACGACCCTGACGGATGCCGCCGAACCGTTCGGCGCGCAAAACGTACACAGTGCGAATGGTTCGTTGAACTGATCGTTCACTTCGTGAAAGAGTTCAGGCGTCCGCAGGGGACACACGGCAAGCAAGAAGGGCGGGACACGACATGCACAGCACGTACTCCGGGATGCCTCGGACGGCACGGATCGGTGGCAGCCACACGCGCGTCGGTCTCACCGACCCGGCGATCATCGACGCGTACGTCGAGCGTCGCATCCAGGACCCCTCGCTGCTCGCCGGTCGTTCCGAACCGTCCTACGCGGACTTCTTCAGCACGCCTGCCGTTTAGCAAGGAGCGCATGACCCCATGCCGTTGACCGTCGTCCGTCGAGAGCACGTCCACCTCTACGCCCGCGAACCCGAGTCCGGGGTCGCGAAGACCGCCGTCGACGCGCTGCTGCGCCTGCAGCACGCCGAGGACCAGCAGATCGAGTCCGCCCGCATCGAGAGCGGCCTGTCGAAGAACGAGTTCCTCGCCGTCCGGTACATGCTCCAGGCGCACCGGGACGGCCGGACGATGGGCCCGAAGGACCTCGCCGTGATGCTCGCCGTCTCGAACGCCTCGGTCACCAAGATCGTCGACGGGCTCGTGCAGAAGGGCCTGCTGTCGCGCACGGCGCACCCCACCGACCGTCGTGCGCAGGTGCTCGCCCCGACCGACCAGGCCGCCGAGAAGATCGACGCCTCGTACGCGCGCTTCCACGCTGCCGTCGTCGAGGTGCTCGAGCAACTCCCCGACGCGGACAACGCCGTCCTCGCCGACTCGCTCACGAAGATCGTCGACGCGCTCGCCGCGGGCACGCCCGCGCCGGTCGACGAGTACACGGTCGACGACCAGGACTGACGCGAGCGCACACGGCTGACGCGACCCGGCGGGTGCGACGCGACCCCGATACGGACTGGAGGCCCGTGGTGCGCCCGCCACGGGCCTCCAGGCCGGACGGTGGCGAGAAAACCTTCCAGCGGTAAGTTGGGTGCATGACCCACCCCGCGGACGACGCCGACGCGGCCCAGCCGCGCCGCGGCGGGTACCGCAAGGGCGCCGAGCGGCGCACGCAGATCCTCGACGAGATGATCCGCATGGTCGCGGAGCAGGGGGTCGACGCATCGTCGCTCCGCTCGGTGGCCGAAGCCCTCGGGATCACGCACGCGGCACTCCGCCACTACTTCCCCAGTCGCGACGAACTGCTGCTCGCCGTCTACCGGGAGCACGAGGTCCGCGAGCAGGGCGCGCCCGACCGGATGAAGTCGGCGATCGGCGACATGCGCGAGAGCGCATCGCGCAACCGGGCCGTGCCGGGGCTGGTGCAGCTGTACACGACCCTCGCGGCCGACGCCGTGCAGGAGGGCCACCCAGCCACGCGCGACTTCATGCGCGAACGCTTCGCCCGGTTGCGCGCCGAACTCGCCGCACTGATCGAGGCGGACCAGGCGAGTGGCCGGATCCGCGCCGACCTGGACCCGGTCGACCTGGCGAGCCTGAGCATCGCGGCATCCGACGGACTGCAGGTCCAGTGGCTGCTCGACCCGGACGCCGTCGACGGCGAGCGGGTGCTGCGGCTGCTCGAGCAACTGGTCCCGCCGGTGCGCTGAGCGGCCACGGGGTACGCCTCGCTGCCGGTGGCACAGCGACCGGCCGGTAGAAGGGCAGCATGACCACTTCCACGCGCACCCCGCTCGGCGTCACGCTCGTCGACGGGGGCGCCAACGTCGCCCTGTTCTCGAGCACCGCCGAGCGGGTCGAGTTCTGCACCTTCGACGACGACGGCACCGAGCACCGCACCGAGCTCCGCAACCGCACCGGCTACACCTTCCACGACGTCGTCCCCGGGGTGGCCGTCGGCACCCGCTACGGCTTCCGCGTGCACGGCGCGTGGGACCCGGCGAACGGCCTCCGCCACAACGGCGCGAAGCTCCTGCTCGACCCCTACGCCACCGCGATCGACGGCGAGTACGAGTGGGGCCAGGCGCTCTTCGGTCACGACATGAACGAGCCCGAGCAGATCGACGAGACCGACTCGGCCAGCGCGATGCCCAAGTCCGTCGTCGCCGACCGGTCCTTCGACTGGGACGGTGACACCCTGCTGCGGACCCCGCTCGCCGACACCGTCGTGTACGAGGTGCACGTCAAGGGCTTCACGAAGCAGCACCCGGACGTCCCCGAGGAGATCCGCGGCACCTACGCCGGCATGGCCCACCCGGCGGCGATCAAGCACCTCACCGACCTCGGCGTCACCGCGGTGGAGCTGCTGCCGACGCACCAGTTCGTGCAGGACTCGACGCTCCTCGACAAGGGGCTCCGCAACTACTGGGGCTACAACAGCATCGGCTTCTTCGCGCCGCACGACGAGTACTCGTCCGCCGGCACCGCCGGGCAGCAGGTCGCCGAGTTCAAGGAGATGGTGAAGGCCCTGCACGCCGCGGGGCTCGAGGTCATCATGGACGTCGTCTACAACCACACCGCCGAGGGCAACCACATGGGCCCGACGCTGTCGTTCAAGGGGATCGACAACCAGTCGTACTACCGGCTGGTCGAGGGTGACGAGGCGAACTACTTCGACACCACCGGCACCGGCAACAGCCTGAACGTCGGGCACCCGGCGGCCCTCGGACTCATCATGGACTCGCTCCGCTACTGGGTCGAGGAGATGCACGTCGACGGCTTCCGGTTCGACCTGGCCACGACGCTCACCCGCCAGGACGGCGAGGCCGAGAAGCACTCCGCGTTCCTCGACATCATCCACCAGGACCCCGTGCTGCGCGAGGTCAAGATGATCGCCGAGCCGTGGGACACCGCCGGCTACCAGGTCGGCGGGTTCCCGGCCGACTGGTCCGAGTGGAACGGCAAGTACCGCGACGACCTGCGGGCTTTCTGGCGCGGCGACGAGGGCGCCCTCGGCGACGCCGTGCAGCGGGTCCTGGGCAGCCCGGACGTCTACGAGGGATCACGGCGCTCCCCGCTGTGCTCGATCGACTTCGTGACCGCCCACGACGGTTTCACCCTGGCCGACCTGACGATGTACGCCGACAAGCACAACGAGGCGAACGGCGAGGACAACAACGACGGCGAGAGCGACAACACCTCGTTCAACGGCGGCATCGAGGGCCCGACCGACGACGGCGCGGTGAACGACTACCGCGACCGGCAGCGCCGCAACTTCCTCGGCACCCTGCTGCTCTCCGCCGGCGTACCGATGATCCTGGGTGGCGACGAGCTCGCCCGGTCACAGGGCGGCAACAACAACGCGTACTGCCAGGACGACGAGATCTCGTGGTTCGACTGGGCGGCCGCCGACCAGGACCTGCTCGCCTTCACCACGGCGGCCATCGCGTTCCGTCGGCAGCACCAGGCGCTGCGTCCGGAGTGGTTCCGCACCGCGCCGGGTCACTCGGAGTCGACGGTGACCGTGCTCCGTGCCGACGCCGCCGGGTTCGAGGACGGCGACTGGGCGGACGGCGGCAACCGGGCCGTGACGCTCGTGCTGCACCAGGGCGACGACACCGTGGCCGTGCTGCTGAACGCGTCGGACACCACGGTGGAGTTCACGCTGCCGGAGCGTCCGGGTGGGGGCAGCTGGTCCCTCGGGCTGTCGAGCGACCCCGACCAGGCCGTGGTGGGCGACGCGGCGATGCTGCTCGTGCGCGACGCGTCCTTCACCGCGCTGGTCTGACGGGCGCGGGCTCGCGCGGGGGCGTCGTTCGCGTCGCTCGTGCCGTGATCTCCGCTTGGTGAGCAGAAATGGTCGGGTCCTCACTCGGGACCCGACCATTGCTGCTCACGAAGTGGTGCGCGTGGTGCGCGCGGCGCTCCTAGGCGTTCGCGCCCGCGGTCAGCACGGCTGCCGCGGGGTCGAAGTCCTCGGGCAGCGGCGGGATCGCGTCCACGGTCGACGTGATGTCGACGGCGGAACCCGACTCAGCGGCGTCACGGATGCCGAGCAGCACGTCGAGCACGTGCAGCGCGACGGCGCCGGAGGCACGCTCGGGGCGGTCCTCGGCGATGGCGCGGGCGAGCTCGACGACACCGGTGCCACGACCCCAGGTGGAGCCGACCGCCTCGAGCGTCTCGGGCTCGTCCTGCCCGTAGCGCCAGAGCTGCGACGAGCCCTCGAACGTGTTCGGGTCCGGCAGCGAGATCGTGCCGAGCGTGCCGTTGATCTCGACGAAGCCCATGCGCGGCAGGGCGTGCTGGAACGAGAACGTCGACTGGGCGGACTGCCCGCCGGCGAACTCGATCAGGGCCGCGTGGTGCGTCGGGACCTCGACCGGGAACGTCTCGCCGGCGCGGGGGCCGGACGCGATCGTGCGACGGTCGAGCGACTTCGACGAGACGGCCTGCACGCGCGAGGCGGTGCCGAACGCGTGCACGAGGGTCGTCACGTAGTACGGGCCCATGTCGAACAGGGGGCCGGCACCGGTGGCGAACAGGAAGTCCGGATTCGGGTGCCACGCTTCGGGTCCGGGCACGTGGAACAGCGTCGTCGCGGACAGCGGCTCGCCGATGTCACCGCGGGCGATGGCCCGGAGCGCCGTCTGGATGCCCGCGCCGAGCACGGTGTCCGGAGCGGTCGCGACGCGCAGGCCCTTGGCCTTCGCCGACTCGAGCACCGCGGCGGCCGACGCGTGGTCGGTCGCGATCGGCTTCTCGCTCCAGACGTGCTTGCCGGCGTCGATGATCTGCTGGTCGACCTCGGCGTGTGCGGCCGGGATCGTCAGGTTGATCACGATCGAGATGTCGTCGCGGGCGAGGAGCTCCTCGACCGATCCCGACGAAGCGACCCCGTACGTGGCCGCCTGCTCAGCGGCACGCTCGAGCAGCACGTCGGCGACGAAGCGGACCTCGACGTCGGCGAACTTGGTCAGGTTCTCGAGGTACTGGGTGGAGATGTTGCCGGCACCGATGATGCCGATCCCGACACGGCTCACTTGTCGTTGTCCTTGAGCCAGGTGAGGGACTCGGTGATGCCATCGAAGACGTCGCCCTTGTACGCGTCGAACTCGACCACGCGGATCGCCTGCGGTGCGGCGGCGAGGATCGCGGTCACGTCGACGTCGCCCTGACCGGCCGGCGTCTGGTTCTCGAAGGCGCGCTGCAGCGCCTCGGGCACGATGAGGGCGCTCTCGGACGAGGGCAGCGCGGTGCGGATGTCACCGTCGACCTTGCCGTCCTTGACGTGGATCGCGACGACGCGGTCGCCCAGGCCCTTGAGCACGGCGGGGGCGTCGGCGCCACCGACGGTCGCCCAGAAGGTGTCGACCTCGAGGACGGTCTCCGGCGACAGCTGCGACACGAACAGGTCGTAGACGGTGCGGCCGTCGACCTTGTTCGTGAACTCCCACTGGTGGTTGTGGTACCCGAACTGCAGGCCACGGCCGGCGGCCTCGGCGGTCAGCTCGTTGACGCGCTCGGCGATCTTCGCGACGTCGTCGGCGGTCTGCCAGCGGTCGGTCGGGATGAACGGGTCGATGACGGTGCGGATGCCGAGGCGCTCGGCGGCGTCCCAGATCGGCGCGGTGTCCTCGGCGTCGATCACGGCGACGTGGCCGGACGGAGCCTTGAGGCCGGTGGCCGCGAACGCACGCTCGAGGTCGGTGGCGCGCTCGACGAACGCGTAGGGCTCGACGTTCTCGTACCCGATCTCGGCGACACGGGCGATGGCCTTGTCGAGGTCTTCGGCGATGGCGTCGCGCAGCGAGTACAGCTGCACAGAAGTGGTGGGCATTGCAGAGGCTCCTTCGATCCTGTCTGGGTGTCGCGGCCCGTCGAGGAGCGATGCTCCGCGGCGAGATCGATGACGACGCTACCCCAAAAACCACCCGGTGTGTAGTTTTTGCTGCCCCGTGTGACGCGGCCCGGGACGCGGCCGGTGTTGCAGACAACACGTGTCGATGTATGCTCGCGTCGGAAAAACCTTGTCAGGCAAGGTTTTCATCGACTCAAGGAGGCGTCATGAGCACACCCGAACCCGGCAGCCCGGCACTGCTCAACCCGGAAGAGGGCATCACCCAGCCCGTCAGCACGGTCAAGGTGGGCATCGGCTACCAGATCGCCCTGTTCCTCGGGCAGTTCGGCCTCTTCGTCGCGCTCATGGCGCCCGTCTACGTGAGCATGCAGCTCAAGGCGCAGGCCCTGGTCGGCGACGACGCTGCGAACGTCATCGGCTCGGTGCTGCCGATCGGCGCGTTCGGTGCGCTCATCATGAACCCCCTCGCGGGTGCCTTGTCCGACCGCACCCGCACGCGCTGGGGCCGTCGTCGCCCCTGGCTGCTCAGCGGTGTCGTGGTCTTCGCGATCGCCCTCGCGTGGATCGCCTACTCGCCGGACGTCCTCAACCTGACGCTGGCCTGGCTGCTCGCCCAGCTCGCCGCGAACGCCACGCTCGCCACCCTGCTCGCGAGCTTCGCCGACAACGTGCCGCAGCTGCAGCGCGGCCGGTCCTCGAGCATCATCGCGCTCGCGCAGAACATCGCCGTGCTCGCCGGCACCTACCTGTCGGTCTTCTTCGTCGCGAACCTGCCCGTGCTGTTCATCGCGCCCGGCATCCTGGCGATCATCCTGGTCGCCGTGTACGCCGTCGTCGCGCGGGACGACCTGCCCACGTACAAGCTCAAGAAGTTCACGTTCCTGAACCTCATCGCGTCGTTCTGGACGAACCCGGTCAAGAACCCGGACTTCGCGTTCGCGTGGTGGTCGCGCTTCCTCATCATCTTCGCGACCTTCATGTTCACGACGTACCGCCTGCTCTACATGGAGCAGCACCTCGGCATCGAGAGCGCGAAGGAGGCGACGGCCGCCGTCGCCTTCGGTGTGCTGCTCTACACGATCGCGCTGCTGGTCAGTGCGGCGCTGTCCGGCTGGGCCTCGGACAAGCTCGGTCGCCGCAAGGTGTTCGTCGGTGGCTCCACGGCGATGTTCGCGGTCGGACTCATCGTGCTGGCGCACGCCGACACGGTCAACGGCTTCTACGTCGCCGAGGTCATCATGGGCTTCGCCTACGGCATCTACTCCGCGATCGACACGGCTCTCGTCGTCGACGTCCTGCCGAACGCGGACCGTCCCGGCAAGGACCTCGGCGTCATCAACATCGCCAACGCGCTGCCGCAGTCGCTCGCCCCGGCCGTCGCCCTGTTCTTCCTGAAGATCGGGTCCGGGGACGCCGCCGACAACTACACGCTCATGTGCTGGGCCGCCGGTGCGATCGCCATCATCGGCGCCCTCGTCGTGATCCCCATCAAGCGGGTGCGGTAGCGCCCGTCGCGCAACGCGACAAAGGGAGCACGGGAGGCCCGTGGCGACGCCGCCACGGGCCTCCCGTCCGTCGCAGCCGCCGACCCACCGCGCCGGGCCGGCGTCAGGGGGTGCCGGGGGAGGGCAGCTCCTGCCGGAGCGCCTCGGCGAGGCGGGAGGCGAACCGGCGGACCGCCGTCGCCTCGTCGACGCTCAGCGCGTCGATGGTCTCGATGAGCGGAGTGTTGATGTGCCCGTAGGCACGTGCGAGGTCCTGCTCGGCGGAGCCGGTCGCCGTGATGATGACGCCGCGGCGGTCCTCGGGGTTCGCCCGCCGTTCCGCACGCCCGTCACGCACCAGGCGGTCGATGAGCTTCGTGATCCCCGCGGTGGAGAGTCGCAACGCCCGTGCGAGCTGCGTCGGGTTCACCAGCCGTCCGTCCCGGTCCGCGAGCACGAGGTGCCGCAGCGCGAGCGCGTCGACGGGCAACATCCCCAGGGTGCGGAGCGCCTGCTCGTCGGCCTCGTGGACGCTGTCGCTGAGCGCCTGCAGGCTGGCTATGGCAGCGGCGCCCTCCGTGGTGCGCGGCTGCCGCTCGAACACGTCGGATCCGCGCTGCTGGTGGTCCTCGTCGTGCATCCTCGCCCCGTCCGGTCCTGGCGTTCTGTGGACAAACGCCATGTTCCACCCCCCTGCCTGGGAACTCAAACTGAGCGAGTAATCAGCCGAGCGAGACAAATCTCTCCACACGGCGCCACCGAAGCCCGGTGGCGGAGATCAGAAGGAGTGACCATGTCGAACACTGCAGGACGTCCCGCACGGAACGACTCGGTCGTGAGTGCCACCTGGAACGAGACCAAGTCCGCGCTGAAGACCACGGAGTTCTACGCCTGGCTGGTCGTGTCCATCGCGATCCTCGTCGCGTCGGCCGTCGTGGACAACGCGGACGAGGGCCACACCGGCTTCGGCGCCGATCAGGCCTGGCTGTACGTCGCGATCGTGACGGCCGCCTACGTCGTCAGCCGCGGCATCGCGAAGTCCGGCGTGCGCAAGCCCGACTGGAACGACGACGACCGACGCGACGTCAACGGCCGTTGAACTGACGCCGAGCACCACGTGCACCCGGCTCCCCGAGCCGGAGCGAGGCCGTCCCGATCGCATCGGGGCGGCCTCCGTCACGTCCGCTCGTGTCGCCGCCGCACCGATACCGTGAACCCCATGCTCGACGCCACGCCTGCCCCGTTCGACACCCCCGCCGGCCGCATCGTCGGGACGGTCGACGGCGACGTGGTGCGGGTGCTCGGGATCCCGTACGCGCAGGCCGAACGGTTCGCCCCGCCGCAGCCGATGCCACCGTTCCAGGGTGAGCTGCACGCGTCGACCCCGTCGCCGGTCGCACCGCAGCCGCACGAGGAGTTCGTCGACCTGCTGCTCAACCCGATCCAGGGCATCGAGGTCGACGAGCACTGCCAGCGGCTCTCGATCACGTTGCCCGCCGACGTCCGTGCGGGCGAGCAGCTGCCCGTGATGGTCTGGATCCACGGCGGCTCGTACGTCATCGGCGGTGGCGACCTGCCGATCTACGACGCCCGCGACCTGGTGACCGAGCAGCGCGTGATCGTGGTGTCGGTCACGTTCCGGCTCGGCGTGCTCGGGTTCCTCGGTGACGGCGAGACGATCCCGGCCAACCTCGGGCTCCTCGACCTGGTCGAGTCGCTCCGCTGGGTGCGCGCGAACATCGCTTCGTTCGGCGGCGACCCCGACCTGGTCACCGTCTTCGGGCAATCGGCCGGCGGGGACGCGGCCGCGCACCTGATGATCAGCGCCGGCGCCGGCGGGCTCTTCCGCCGCGCGATCATCCAGAGCGCTCCGCTCGGGCTGTCCCGCCGTCGGGCACGGATGAACCGCGCGATGGTCCGGGCGGTCGGCACCGTGCACGCCGACACCCCGCTCGAGGACCTGCTCGACCGTCAGGCGCTCGGCACCCGGGCCGCCGCGCCGTACGGGCTCGCCGCCGGCATGCCGTTCGGCACCCAGTACGGGTTCGCACCGCTGCCCGACGAGCGCGACCTCGACGCCGCGTGGAGCCGGGTCGCGCCCGACGTCGACGTCCTGATCGGGTCCGGTTCGGACGAGGCCGGCATGTACGTGCCGCTCGTGCCCGGCCTGCGTCGGGTCACCCGGTCGCGGGTGCTGCGGTCGGCCCTGCGGTGGTGGGTCGTCCGTCCGCTGTCCGACGTCATCTACGGCCGCGACGCCCGACGGTTCACCGAACGGCACCGACGCGCCGGCGGCCGCGCGACCTCGTACCGACTGCACCGCGGTGTCACGAGCGCCCCGACCGGAGCCGTGCACATGAGCGACCTGCCGCTGCTGCTCGGTGGCCGCGAGGCCTGGGCCGGCACCCGGTTCGTCCCCGAACGCGACTGGCCCGAGGTCGAGCGCCGCGGCCGGGCCTTCCGGGCGATCTGGGCCGACTTCGCCCGCACCGGCGAGGTCCGGGCCCCCGACGACGAAACGCTGACGTTCGACCGCGGCTGACCCAGAGCCGGCGACGGTGGCCGCGCCCCCTGAACTGGCGGTCGCGGGCCGCTGACCGGCCCCGCACAATCGTCAGCATGCCCACGACCGACGTCGACCTCCGCGCACGCATCGTCGCCGGGGCGATCAGTGCCTACCGAGCCGGGGACTTCCACCGTGTCGGGCCCGACGAGGTCGCCGAGCACGCCGGGGTCACCGCCGACGAGTTCCATCGGGCGTACCCGACGTGGGAACTCCTGGTGGTCGCGGTCATGGACAAGTGGAACAACGGCAGCCGGCGCCAGCTCTGGCCGATCGCGGAGCGGGACGGCACGGTCGCCTACCTGCGAGCCCGGCTCGCCGCGGGCGTCGAGGACCCGGCCCTCGTGCGGCTCCGGGTCGCGGTGCTCAGCGCCGCCTCGAACCCCGACCACCCCGCCGCCGGGTGGTTCCGCACGCAGTACACGCGGGCGTTCGAGGACGTCACCCTCGCCCTGGTCCGTGACGTCGTCGCCGGCCGGGAGTCCCGTGGCGCCTCGCCCCGGCACGCCGCCGAGCAGCTGATGGCCCTGTACGAGGGGCTCCAGCTGCAGTCAGTCATCCGCGACGACGGGGAACCGCTCAGCGCCTTCGACCGGGCGGTCGCCCGGATGCGCGTGGGCTGGGCAGCGGCACGCGTCGACGCCTGATCCGGGTCGGGCGACCACGTCGGGTCCGGTCGGCACCATGCGGGCCCGGGGCCTCGAGCGGCGAGCGGTCATGACTCCCCGTGCGTGCACCGTCGCGTGGTCGTGTTGCGGCGTCTGGCGGTGCCGCAAGCAACGGTTCGTGACCGCTCGGCGGGCCGAGATCGGGGTGTCCTGACCGCGCGTCGGCGTGGACGTCCCGGTGGCACGCCGGACGGCCGGGAGGCCCGTGGCGGCGGCGACTCGTGCCTCCCGGCCCGCGGGGTGGTCGCGACACACCGCACGGGCGGCCTCGCGTGGTCACGTTCCGTCGTTCGCGGGCGGCGGGGCCGACGGTCTGTGACCGCTCGGCGTGCGGGACGCGGGGGGTCGTGACCGGTCGGCGGGCTGGTGGAGCGTCCGAGCCACCCCGGTCCACGGCTGGAGGCCCGGCGCGGCTGGCAGACGTCGGTGCACCCACCTGGCATGGTCGGCCCATGGAGTACACGGACTACGACACCCGGCTCGCCGCCTACGGCGTGATCACGGACGGTGACCGCGTGCTCCTGGCGAAGCTGCGCCACCCCGATGCGGGCACGTGGACGTTGCCGGGCGGCGGGGTCGAGTTCGACGAGACCGTCGAACAGGCCGTCGTGCGCGAGATCCGCGAGGAGACCGGGTACGAGGCCCAGGCCGGTGCCCTGCTCGGGGTCCGGCACCACATCGTCCCCGCGGAACGCCGCATCCACGCCAACGGCCGGCCGATGAAGGCCGTGCAGGTGGTGTTCCGGGCGACCGTCACCGGGGGAGCCCTCCGGCACGAGCTCGACGGCTCGACCGACGAGTCGCGGTGGATCCCCGTCGCCGAGCTCCCGCACCACCGCCACGGCCTGCTCGTGCCGATCGCCCTCGGCTGGGCGGGTGCCCTGTCCCGCTGATCGCATCACCCGGCCGTCAGGACGGCGAACTGCGATGGGACGTCAGCCGGTTGGTGCGCCGCCGACTCGGCCTGCTCGTTCATCGCTCACCCAGCAGGGCGGAGATGCTGTCAAGCCAGTTCTGCGTGAGGTACTCGTCGGTGAACAGGTCGCGCCACTGCTCGGTCGGCGCGAACTCCCGCTCGTCCAGGTTCCACTCTGCGCGGACTCGTTCGCGCTCGGCGAGGAGTTCCTCGCGGGTCCATTGCCGTCCCAGCACCTTCGTCATGGCCGTCCTCTCGTCGGTGAGAGGACGGTAGGACGATCAGCAGCGCCGACGCGAGCTTTCGGAATACAACATGTTCACTCCTCGATGACGCTGAGGACGTTGCCCGACGGGTCGGTGAACCAGGCGATGAGCGGGCCGCCCTGCCGGTTCACACCCCGGTCGTCGGTCATCCCCTCGTACTGCAGGAACACGACGCCCTTCGCGGTGAGCTCGTCGACCGCGGCGTCGATGTCCGGCACCGGGAAGTTCAGCACCGTGAAGGCCGCCGGTTCGTGACCCGGGCCCTTCGGGTAGACGAGCACCTGGTGTCCGCCGCCGAGCTGCAGGAAGAGCATGCCGTGGTCCTCGGTGACCTCGACCCCCAGGACGTCCTCGTAGAACGCCTTCGCCTCGGGCACGTCGCGCACCGAGAACCCGCTGAACGCCTTCGTCGCATCGACCATGCGGCAAGTGAACCACTGCGGTCGGGCGTCGGTGCGCTCTGCGAGGATGAAGCCGTGAGCGACTCCGGCACGACCGTCGACCAGGCCGTCGAGCGCGCCGTCGAACTGGCCCGTTCGAGCCACCGCACCGTGCTCGGGATCGCCGGAGCACCGGGCGCCGGCAAGTCCACGCTCGCCCGCCGCATCGTCACCGCAGTCGACGAACGCCTGGGTGCGGGCACCGCGGTGCAGGTCCCGATGGACGGCTTCCACCTGTCGAACGCGGCGCTCGACGCCCTCGGCCGGCACGACCGCAAGGGCGCGGCGGACACCTTCGACGCCGACGGGTACGTGGCGCTCGTCCGCCGACTCGTCGCCGCCGACGAGGACGTGGTGTGGGCACCGGACTTCGACCGTCGCGTGGACGAACCCGTCGCCGGCAGCATCGCGGTGCCCCGCGCAGCCCGACTCGTGGTGTCCGAGGGCAACTACCTGCTCGACGACACCGCTCCGTGGTCGGCGCTGCCCGCACTCTTCACCGAGACCTGGTTCTGCGCCGTCGCCGACGACGTGCGGCTCGACCGCCTGGTCGGCCGGCACATGCGGCACGGCCGCGACCACGACGCCGCCCGAGCGTGGGCGGTGGAGGTGGACGGCGTGAACGCCGCGAGGGTCGCGCCCACGGTGATCCGGGCCTCCAGGACGGTGTGGACGTGACCACCGACCACCACCACGCGACACGACACGAGGAGCGACCATGACCATCGCCATCACCGGAGCGACCGGCAACATCGGGGGCGCCGTGAGCGCGGCACTCGCCGCGGACGCCGTGCCGTTCCGGATGCTCGTGCGCGACGTCTCGCGTGCGCCGGAGCTTCCGGGCACCGAGGTCGCCGTCGCGACCTTCGCCGACGCCGACGCAAGTCGAGCGGCGCTGCAGGGCGTCGAGGTGCTGCTCATGGTCTCGGCGGCCGAGGCCCAGGACCGCCTCGACCAGCACCGGGCGTTCGTCGCCGCGGCGGCCGACGCGGGCGTGCGGCACGTCGTCTACACGTCGTTCCTCGGCGCGGCTCCCGACGCGACCTTCACGCTCGGACGCGACCACTGGGCGACGGAGCAGGCGATCCGCGAGAGCGGGATGGCGTTCACGTTCCTGCGCGACAGCTTCTACCTGGACTTCGTCGAGGACCTGGTCGGCGAGGACGGCGTGATCCGCGGCCCGGCCGGTGACGGTGCCATGGCCGCGGTTGCCCGTGCCGACGTCGCCCGCGTCGCGACCGCGGTGCTCCACGACCCGGACGCCCACCGCGACCAGACGTACGAGCTGACCGGCCCCGAGGCGATCACCCTCGCCCAGGCGGCGGAGATCGTGTCCGAGGTCCGCGGCCGCACGGTCAGCTACCACCCGGAGACCCTGGACGAGGCGTACGCATCACGTGCGCGGTGGAACCCGGAGCCGTGGCAGGCCGACGCCTGGGTGAGCACCTACACGGCCATCGCCGAGGGGGCGCTCGCGCACGTGTCCGGCGACGTCGAACGCATCACCGGGCGTCCGCCGATGTCCCTGCGCGAGGTGCTCGCCGCAGGCTGACCTGCGCGCGCCGCGCCCGTGCCGACGTCCTCGGTCAGGACACCCGTCGCGCGGCGAACGTCCCGACGACGCCGAGGGTGAGCACCGCGACGAGCACGACGAGCAGCGGTGCCGTCCAGGTCCCCGTCGCACCGTGCAGGGCACCGGCGACGAGCGGCCCGGCCGACCCGAGCAGGTACCCGCCGCCCTGCACGAACGCGGACATCCGGCGGGCGTCGGCGTCGCTCGAGACGATCCGCACGATCACGATGAAGATCACGGTGATGCCCCCACCCTGGGCCGCACCGCCGAGCACCGACCACAGCAACCAGAGCTCCGGGGCGAACAGCAGCCCGAGCGGCATCGCCAGCCACAGCGTGCCGACCAGGGCGATGATCGCCGCCGGACGCCACCGCGTCGCGAGCAGCGGGACACCGAGCGCCCCGACGACGGCCAGGATCTGGAACACCGACGAGCTCGCGCCCGACGACGCCTTCGAGAAGCCGATCTCGTCGTGCAGCAGCGTCGGGATCCACGCGGTGAGGGCGTAGTACGAGAACGCCTGACCGCCGAAGGCGAGCGTCAGGCCCCAGGTGATGAGCCGTCGTGCCGGTCGGATGGGCTCGGCGGCGGCGACCCGTGCGGCCTCGGCGGCGCGGGCGGTCCGGATCGCCCCGGTGTCGAGCACCTGGTCGATGGGGCCGGTGACGGGCAGCGGTTCGTCCCGCTCGGACGGCAGCGGGCGGCGCCAGGCGGCCCGAGCACCGACCGCGTAGGTCCATGCGGCGGCGGCGATGAGTGCGAAGACCGCCCAGATCGCGATGGCGACCGGCCAGCCCCACAGTGCGGCCAGGGGAGCGGTGCCGAGCGACGTGATCATCGACCCGACGTTGAGCGCCGACGTGTACACACCGGTGACCAGGCCGACGCGTTCCGGCGAGGTGTCCCGCCGGATGACCACCGGGATCACCACGTTGCCGATCGTGATGCCGATGCCGATGACCGCGGTGCCGATCAGCAGCGCCGCCGACGAGGGCATCGAGCGCACGACGGTGCCCGCGAGCACGATGACGAGCGACAGCGAGACCGCGCGCTCGGGGTCCGCCTTCGCGATGACCCAGCTGGCGAACGGCGTCGCGAGGGCGAAGCACAGCACCGGGATCGTCGTCAGCAGCCCGGCGATCGTCGCGGTCAGGCCGAGGTCGGCGCGGACGTCGCTGATGACCGGGGCGGTCGCGACGATCGGGCCGCGGAAGTTCAGTGCGATCAGGACGATGGCCGCCGGCAGCAGCCAGGCGGCACCGCGGAGCCCCCGCCGGACGACGTCGCCGCTCATGCGGATGGCGTCGCGGACGGCAGCAGGATCGGCAGCAGGTCGAGCGGGGTGGCGGCGCGGGCGATGGTGCCCTCGGCCTCGTCGGGGGAGCCGTAGCCCCACTCGGCGAAGACGACCGGGACGCCGTGCACGGTCGCGCCCTCGACGTCGTGCTTCCGGTCGCCGATCAGCACCGGGCGGCTGGTGTCGAAGCCGTGGGCCTCGAGTCGTCGCAGTGCCTCTTCGACGACGTCGGCCTTGCTCGACCGCACCTCGTCGTCGCTCGCACCCGTGATGATGTCGATGTCCCCGGTGAGCCCGTAGTGCTCGAGGATGTAGGTCGCCGGGGTCTCCGGCTTGCTCGTCGCCGTCGAGATCGGCAGCCCCGCCTGGTGCAGGGTGCGCAGCACGACGTCGATGTCCGGGAACATCTCGGAGTCGAGCGCCCCGTGCGAGAAGTAGTGCTCGCGGTAGACGGCGAGGGTGCGGTCGGCCAGTTCGTCGTCCATGCCCATCGCGACCCGGAACGTGTCCATGATCGGCGGGCCCACGAACGACATCAGGGTGTCGTGGTCCGGCACCGGGACGCCGACGGTGCGGAAGGTGTGCGTCAGGCTCTCGAGGATGCCCGGCGCGGAGTCGCTGATGGTGCCGTCGAGGTCGAACAGGATGGCGGAGAACGGGCTGGTCATGTCCTGTCCACCCTAGCCGGGCCGTGGCGGCGACCATCCGGGATCCGTCGGCGGCGGGGCGGGGGTGCGCCGTGCCTCCAGGCCGGACGGCCCGACGCGGCTCAGAACAGGCGGGTGTGGCCGCCCTCGATGCCGCGCATCGCGTCGTAGTCGAGCACGAGGACGCGGATACCGCGGTCCTCGGCGAGGGTGCGTGCCTGCGGTGCCACCGTCTGCGCCGCCAGCACGCCCTGCACCGGCCGCAGGTGCGGGTCGCGGTTCATGAGCTCGAGGTACCGGGTGAGCTGCTCGACCGCGTCGATGTTGGCGTTGCGCTTCATCTCGACCGCGACGCTCGCCCCTGCGTCGTCGCGGGCCAGGATGTCGACCGGCCCGATCGCCGTCATGTACTCGCGACGGACCAGGGTGTGACCGTCACCGAGGAGCTCGATCTGCTCGGCCAGGAGCTGCTGCAGGTGCGCCTCGACCCCGTCCTTCACCAGGCCCGGGTCGACGCCCAGGTCGTGGGTCTCGTCGGACACGACCTCGTACAGGGAGACGATGAGCTTGTCCTGCGTCTTCTTCTGGGTGACCGTCCACACCTGCGTGATGCCGGCGCTCGACTGCTCGTCGTCCGGCTCGGTGATCTCGATCGAGCAGGGCGGGCTCATCCAGTTCAGCGGCTTGTAGCTGCCGCCGTCGGAGTGCACGAGCAGGGAGCCGTCCGCCTTGAGCATGAGCAGGCGGGTCGCGAGCGGCAGGTGGGCTGAGAGCCGGCCCGCGTAGTCGACGGAGCACCGGGCGATGACGAGACGCACCCCGGAAGCCTAACCGGCGTGGTGTCGTCGACCGGACGAGGCGCGCGGCCTGTACATCGCGCACGGATTCACATGGCTGTAACGACGTTCTGCACATGTACCGCAATCCGATGCCGTCCTACCGTGGCTGACACCCCGATCGGCCAACGCCGACACCCCTCCCCGAGGAGCCACGATGGCCAGCGAGACCGCAGTGTCAGCACCACGAACCCCCCGTTCCGAGTCGGTCGCCGTCGACGACTACTCGCTCAGCCGAGTCCCGATGTCCGCACGCTACGGCTGGTTCCAGGTCGCCGTGCAGCGCTTCGGGCAGATCTCGGCCCTGTCCCAGTTCCTGCTCGGTGCGACGCTCGGCTTCGGCATGAGCTTCTGGGACGCCTTCTGGGCGATCACCCTGGGCGCCGTGATCCTGGAGATCGTCTCGGTGCTCGTCGGCGTCATCGGCGTCAAGGAGGGCCTGAACACCTCGGTCATCGCCCGCTGGACGGGCTTCGGCAAGGCCGGCTCGGCGCTGGTCGGGCTGGCGATCGGGCTGAGCCTGATCGGCTGGTTCGGCATCCAGTCGGGTGTCTCGGCGGCCGGCCTGGTCTCGATCCTGCCGATCCTGCCCGCCTGGGCGTGGTCGCTCGTGTTCGGGCTGCTCGTCACCGCGATCGTCCTGCGCGGGTTCCACTCGATGCAGTGGCTGGCGAACGTGACCGTGCCGCTGTTCCTGGTGCTCGTCGGCTGGGCGGTCATCGTCGAGTTGAGCCGGCACTCGATCGCCGAGCTCGCCGCGCGTGCCCCGGCCGGTCCGGAGCTGAGCTTCGTGGCCGGGACCACCCTGGTGGCCGGCGGGTTCATCGTCGGTGCGGTGATCACGCCGGACATGACCCGCTTCAACCGGTCGGTCGGCGACGTCGTGAAGCAGACGCTGCTCGGCGTGACGCTCGGCGAGTACGTCATCGGCCTGGCCGGTGTCCTGCTCGCCCACGCCGTCGGCTCCGCGGACATCACCCGCGTGATCACGTCGAGCGTCGGCTGGGTCGGCATCCTCGTGATCCTGCTCGGCACGTTCAAGATCAACGACTGGAACATCTACAGCTCGAGCCTCGGCGTCACGAACTTCATCGACGCGGTGTTCGGCAAGCAGGTGAACCGCGGGCTCGTGACGCTCGTGATGGGCGTCGTCGGCTCGGTGCTCGCCGCGGTCGGGTTCCTCGGGGCCCTGACACCGTTCCTGTCGGTGCTCGGGGTCGTCTTCCCGCCCATCGCCGGGATCATGGTGGCGGAGTACTTCGTCGTGAAGCGCTGGCGCCGCGAGCTGAGCGACGCCGAGAACATCCCGGCGACCTCGCCCACCTGGGTGCCGGCCACCCTGGTCATCTGGGCGATCGCCTCGCTCATCGGGTACTTCGTCGCCGTCGGCATCCCGTCGATCAACTCCGTGGTCATCGCCTTCGTGCTCTACGTGGTCGCCGGCAAGGTCGGGCTGATCCGCGGCGTCGGTGTCAGTCGGACCGAGGCCGCGCCGGCTGCATCGTCCGCCCCGGTCGCCGCAGCGCCCGCCGCACCGGCCACCCCGGCCGCCTGACCCGGGCGCTCCCCGAACGGCCGGTCGCGTCGCCGCACCCCTGATCCGCGCGACGGCGCGGCCGGTCCCCACGACCCAGCACCACCCCACGAACCAGCACCACCTCACGAACAAGCACCACCCCACGACCCAGCACCACCCCGCGAACACCCCACGCCCGCACCACCGCACCCCGCACCCGCACCACCGAAGGGAACCCCCATGCGCATCGGCATCGACGTCGGCGGCACCAACACGGACGCCGTCCTGATGGACGGCAGCACCGTCCGTGCGGCGGTCAAGCGGTCCACCACCCCCGACGTCACCTCGGGCATCGTCGCCGCACTCGACGGCCTGCGCGAGCAGCACGCCTTCGGCCCCACGGACATCGACGGCGTGATGATCGGCACCACCCACTTCATCAACGCCCTGGTGGAGGCACGCGGCCTCGCCCCGACCGCCGCGGTCCGTCTGGGCCTGCCGGCGACGGCGTCGCTGCCCCCGTTCACGGACTGGCCCGGGCACCTGGTGTCGGCCGTGCACGCGCAGCCGTTCCTGGCCCACGGCGGCCACGAGTTCGACGGCCGTGTCATCTCGGAGCTCGACCCCGAGGAACTCAAGCGGCACGCCGGTGCCATCGCGGCCGCGGGCATCCGTTCCGTCGCGATCTCGTCGGTGTTCTCCCCGATCAACGACGAGTTCGAGCAGCGCGCGCAGGAGATCATGGCCGCCGAGCTCGGGCCCGACGTGGCGTTCTCGCTGTCGTCCGAGATCGGTCGCATCGGCCTGCTCGAGCGCGAGAACGCGACCATCATCAACGCGGCGCTCCGTGAGCTCGCCGACCGCATCGTCGACGGCCTGTCCGGGTCGGTCACGGGCAGCGGCATCGACGCACCGCTCTTCCTGAGCCAGAACGACGGCACCCTGATGGACGTCGAGTACGCCCGTCGCTACCCGGTCGCGACGTTCGCCTCGGGCCCGACGAACTCGATGCGTGGCGCAGCGGTGCTGTCCGGCTTCGACACCTGCGCCGTCGTCGACGTCGGCGGCACGACGAGCGACGTCGGCGTCCTGACCGCGGGCTTCCCGCGTGAGGCGACGGGCGAGGTCGCCGTCGCCGGCATCCGCACGAACTTCCGGATGCCCGACGTCCTGTCCGTCGGCATCGGCGGCGGCTCCCGCATCCGCGAGGACGGCAGCGTCGTCGGCCCGGACTCCGTCGGGTACCGCCTGACCGAGGAGGGCCTGGTCTTCGGCGGTACCACCCTGACCGCCACCGACGTGGCCGTCCGCGGTGGCCGCGGTGCGATCGGGGACCCGTCGCTCGTCGCCGGGGTGCCGGCCGAGGTCGCCGCCCGCGCGCTCGACGTCATCGCGGAGCGCGTCGCCGACATCGTCGAGCGGATGCGCACCTCGTCCGACCCGCTGCCCGTCGTCGCGGTCGGTGGCGGCTCGGTGCTGCTGCCGGACACCCTGCCCGGACTCGGCACCGTGCACCGCCCGGAGCACTACTCGGTCGCGAACGCCATCGGTGCGGCGATCGCGCAGGTCAGCGGCGAGGTCGACAAGGTCTACGCGATCAGCGACGGCCGCCGGTCCGCCGTGGTCGACGAGGCCCGGCAAGAGGCGGTCGACCGTGCCATCGCGGCCGGCGCCGACCCCGGCTCGGTGGACATCGTCGACTTCGACGAGGTCCCGATCCCGTACCTGCCGGGCAACGCGACGCGGATCCGCGCCAAAGCCGTCGGCGACCTGGCACTCGGGGCGCTGGTCCGATGAGCGCCACGCAAGCCGCGCCCACAGCACCCCTCCTCACCGCCATCGGCGCCGACTGCTCCGCCCTCGCCCGCGGCGCCGCGATCCTCGGTACCGGCGGCGGCGGTGACCCCTACATCGGACGCCTGCTCGCCGAGGCCGCCGTCCGCGCCCACGGCCCGGTCGAGATCGTCCAGGTCGAGGACCTTCCCGACGACGCCGTGGTGCTCTCGGTCGCGATGATCGGCGCTCCCACGGTGATGGTCGAGAAGCTGCCGTCCGCCGGCCAGTTCGCCGAGGCCATCCGCAGCCTGTCGGCGTTCCTCGGGGTCACCCCCACCCACCTGGCCTGCATCGAGGTCGGTGGCGTGAACTCGACGACCCCGATCGTCGCCGCTGCCGAGCTCGGCCTGCCCCTGGTCGACGGCGACGGCATGGGCCGCGCCTTCCCCGAGGTACAGATGGTGCTGCCGACCCTGTCCGGGGTCAGCGCGACACCGATGGCCCTGGCCGACGAGAAGGGCAACACGGTCGTCTTCGACACGGTCGACAACCGGTGGGCGGAACGGCTCGCCCGCACGGCGACGGTCGAGATGGGCTGCTCCGCGATCACGGCGCAGTACGCCATGTCCGGCGCGCAGGTGAAGGAGTCGTTCGTCCGCGGCAGCCTGTCGCTGAGCGTCCGGCTCGGCGAGACGCTGGTGCGCGCACGCAGCGAGAACGCCGACCCCGTCACGGCGGTCACCGAGGTGCTCGGCGGCACGGTCGTGTTCGAGGGCAAGGTCGCCGACATCGAGCGCAAGACCGTCACCGGGTTCGCCCGTGGCACGGCCCGCATCACCGGTTCCGGCAGCGACACCGGCCTGGAGGCGGTGCTCCGGTTCCAGAACGAGCACCTGCTGGTCGAGGTGGCCGGCCAGGTCCGCACCACGGCTCCCGACCTCATCATCACCTTGGACGCCGAGACCGGCGAGCCGATCACCACCGAGGCCCTGCGGTTCGGCGCCCGCATCCGGATCGTCACGGCACCGGCCGACGAGCGCTGGCACTCCCCGGACGGCCTGCGCCTGGCCGGCCCGCGGTACTTCGGCTACGACACCCCCGCGGTCCGCCACGACGGCACCACGAGCGCGGGGGAACCGAGCACGGGTGGAACGAGCACGGAGGAGAACCGATGAGCTGGATCCTCGACGTCGACGACCTGCCCGACCTGGCCCGCGGCGCCGCGCTGCTCGGCACCGGCGGCGGAGGCGACCCCACCATCGGGATGCTCCTGGTCCGTGCCGCGATCGAACAGCACGGCCCCGTCACGATCCTCGACCCGTCCGAGGTGCCCGACGACGCCCTCGTCATCCCCACCGCGCAGATGGGCGCACCGACCGTGGTGCTCGAACGCATCCCCGCCGGACCGGAACCCCTCGGTGCCCTCCGTCGGCTCGAGGCCCACCTGGGCCGGACGGCGACCGCGACGATGCCCATCGAGTGCGGCGGCATCAACTCGATGATCCCGCTGCTCGTCGGTGCCACCGGTGGCCTGCCCGTCGTCGACGCGGACGGCATGGGCCGTGCGTTCCCCGAGCTGCAGATGGAGACGTTCTCGGTCTACGGGGTCCCCGGCAGTCCGCTCGCGATCAGCGACGAGAACGGCCACGGCGTCATCATCGAGACCGGCACGGACAACAAGAAGATGGAGTGGCTCGCCCGCGGGGTCACCATCCGGCTCGGCGGCGTCGCCTACATCGCCGAGTACGCCATGTCCGGCCGCCAGGTGCAGGAGACCGCCGTCCCGCGCACGCTCTCCCTGGCACTCGCCGTCGGTCGGGCCATCCGAGTTGCCCGTGAAGCCCACCGCGACCCCATCGACGCGCTCGCCGAGGCCCTCGGCACGACGATCTACACGCACCTGCGCGAGCTGTTCGACGGCAAGGTCGTCGACGTCGAGCGACGCACGGTCGACGGGTTCGCCCGCGGTCGTGCCACCGTGCAGGGGACCGACGGCTCCGAGCTCGAACTCCGGTTCCAGAACGAGAACCTCGTCGCCCGGCGGGACGGCCGCCTCGTCGCCGTCGTGCCCGACCTGATCTGCGTCCTCGACGCCGAGACCGCCGAGCCGATCACCACCGAACGCCTGCGGTTCGGGCAGCGCGTCCGGGTGATCGGCATCTCGACCCCCGACCTGATGCGGACCCCGGAGGCGCTCGCCGTGTTCGGGCCGTCGTGCTTCGGGCTCGACGAACCGTTCGTCCCGGTCGAGGACCTGCACGAGCACGTCCGCCCGGCCGCCCCGGCGGTCGGCTGACGAACGGGCCGCGCGCCGACCCCCGCGCCCGGCCCGTGCACCCGACCCCGGCCCCGGCCCCGGGCTCCGGCCCCGGGACGCGACCACGGCAGCAGAATGGACCCATGGACCAGGGTGAGCGGCGGGGCGGCGGTGTGGCGGGCCTCCAGGCCGACGACGTGACCGTCTTCGGACGCGGCACCGCCCTGCTCGGCTGCGGCGGTGGCGGCCGCGTCGACCACATGGTCAGCGCGCTCCGCTTCGCACTCGGCGACCACAGCGTGCCGGTCGTCGACCTCGATGACCCCGCGCTCGGATCGGTGGTGGCCGTCGGGCTGATCGGCTCGACCACCGTGCTCGAGGAGAAGATGCCGAGCGGCGAGGAGCTGCCGGCCGCGCTCGCGGCGGTCGAGCGCTGGACGGGCACCCGTGCCGACGCCGTCGTCGCCGCGCAGATCGGCGGCGTGACCGGACCGGCTGCGGCCCTCACCGCACACGCCGCCGGACTGCCGCTCGTCGACGCGGACCTGGTCGGCCGCGCGGTCCCGCGCATCGACCAGCTGTCGGTCTTCGTCGGCCCGACCACGACGGTCACGGCCGCCGCGGCGACCACGAGCGGTCTGCGGATCGTCGTCGACGCCCGGCACCCCCACGACGTCGAGACCGTGTGGCGCGAGGCCGTCTCGCACAGCGGCGGCTGGGCGGCCTTCGCGATCGGCCCGGTCCCGGTCGCGCTGCTGCGCGAGCGGGCCGTCGTCGGCAGCGTGCAGCGCGCGCTCCGGATCGGACGCGCCGCTGGCGGCGCACGCGACGCGGCGGAACTCGCCGCGCTCATCGGCGGCCGCGTCGTCGCGCAGGGCCGGGTCATCGACGTCCAGCGCGAGGGTGACGCCCTCGCGTTCGTGCGCAGCAGCCTGGCCATCCGTGACGCCGGCACCGGTGCGGTCGCCCGGGTCGAGGCGGGCAGCGAGTACGTGCACTGCCTGGTCGACGGCCTGCCGGTCGCCAGCACGCCGAGCGTCATCACCGTCGTCGACGCGCGCTCGCTCGCGCCGGTGGCGACCGACCGCACGCGGGTCGGCAACGAGCTCGCGGTGCTCGTGCTGCCGTCGGCACCGTGGTGGTGGGCGGACCCCGACCGCACCGCGCGCATGGGACCGCGGGCGTTCGGCATCGACGCGGACGTCGTGCCCGAGGCCGTGGGCCAGGTCCTCGCGTGAACGCCGTCGGCGACCTGCTCCCGCTCCTGCCGCCCGGCACCCGCCTGCTCGTCGGCCCCGGCAGCACCGCGGTCCGCAGCGTCCGCGGGGTGGTGGGGACCCCCGACCAGGTCGGCCGGTCCCTGTCGCAGGGCGACGACGTCGTCGTGCTGCTCACCCCCGTCGACCGCGCGGACGCGCGCTTCGACGTGCTGCTCCGCCGGGCGTCCGCGGCCGGCACCACCCTGCTCGTCGTCGACGGGGCACTGGAACTCGGCCCCGGCAGCACGACGCTCGCCGACCGGCTCGGCGTCGCCGTGCTCGCCACCCCGGACCCGTGGGCGACCTCGGTCCGCCTGCACGAACTCATCGGCACCGGGATGGGCGCGGCGGCCCGGGCCGCCCTCGACGCCTCCCGCGTCGCGCTCGACGCCGGCCCCGAACTCGACGACCTGTTCGCCCGGCTCGACCGGTCGCTCGGCCACCCGGTGCGGTTCCTCGACGCCTCGGGCCTGGCACTCCGCGGAGCCGCGGTCGACGACGCGGCCCGCGCCGTCCTCGTCCGCCGCGCCGGCACGAGCGACGTGCTGACCGCCGAGGGCGTCGACGAGACGCTCGTGGCGATCCCGGTCGGCACCGGCATCGGACCGCGCGCCTGGCTGGCCGTCGGCCTGCCCGTCCCGATCGCCGCCGAACAGCAGGTGGTCGCGAGTGCCCTGCAGGTGGCCGCCGTCGCCGTCGGGCACCGGCTGCTGCTCACCCGGCTCGACGACGAGCGTGACGCCCGCTACCGGATGGCGATGCTCGACGAACTCCGTGCGGCCGACGGGGCGCCCGCCCCGCAGCTCGTGCAGCGGACGATCGCCGCCGGGTGGCGGCTGGACGCCTGGCACGTCGGTGCGCGCGTGGTCGCGCGGCAGGGCGTCGACCTGGTCGCGCTCCGCCAGCAGGTCGACGCCGCGGTGCGCGCCGAGGGACTCGACGCGGTCGTCGTCGAACAGGCGGACGGCTGGGTGCTGTGGCTGTCGGAACCCGACGAACCCGGCCGGGAGGCAGTGGCCGACATCGCGGGTCGGCTGCGGCGCGCGCAGAACACGCTCCGCACCACCGTGGAGACCAACGTGGGCGTCGGCAGTCTGCAGGCGGGCCCTGCCGGGCTGGTCCGGACGCTCGGCGAGGCCGGCGACGCCGCCCGCCTGGCCGCGAGCCGTCCGGAGTCGGGGCACTTCGTGCACGTCGACCGGCTCGGGCTCGCGCAGCTGTTGCTCGCGTGGACGCAGACGGACACGTTCCTGCCGGCCTCACGGCAGTTGCTCGCACCGCTCGAACGCGGTGGCGGGGCACTCCTGACGACGCTCGCCGCCTACCTGGACGCGGAGTCGTCGATCGCCGAGACCGCCGCGGTGCTCGGCGTGCACCGGAACACCGTGTCCGACCGCATCGCGCGAGTGGAGCGGCTGCTCGGGGTGGACCTGTCCGACCCGGAGACCCGGCTCGCCCTGCACCTGGCGACGCGGGCGCGGGCGGGCGACGGCGGCTGAGGGCGGGTTGCGTCAGCTGCGGCTGGTCTCGCTCGTCTTGTCGGTCTGGCTGGCCTTCTCGGTCTCGCTCTTCGTGGTCCCGCTCGTCTTGGCGGTCCCGCGGGCGGGCCGGGCGGCGGCACCGGTCTCGCGCGCTGCACCCGAGGCCAGGCCGGCCGCGATGATGAACACGAAGACGATCAGCAGCGCCCCGAGCAGGCCGATCTCCTCGCCGAGGAACCCGATCAGCGGCGGCCCGGCCAGGAACGCCACGTAGCCGATCGTCGCGACGGCGCTGACCTTGGCGGCCGCGGTGCGGGGGTCGTCGGCCGCGGCGGACATGCCCATCGGGAAGCCGAGGCTGGCACCGAGGCCCCAGAGCACGACGCCGACGATCGCGAGCGGCACGTTGTCGATGAAGATGAGCATGCCCAGGCCGACCACCGCGACGGCGGCGCTGATGCGCAGGATCGGCACGCGGCCGAACTTGTCGATCAGCGGGCTGCCGGCGACGCGGCCGGCGGTCATCGCGGCCAGGAAGACCGTCAGCACGGCAGCACCGCCGGCGTTGTCGAGCCCGTGGCCGTCGATCATCGCGAGGGGCAGCCAGTCGTTCGCGGATCCCTCGGCCAGCGCCATGCCGAGCACGATCACGCCGATGAGCAGCGTCGAGGGCTGTGCCCAGACCTGCCAGCGGGTGAGCGGGGTCGCGACCGGGCTGGTGTCGGTCGACACCGGCTGCTCGAAGCGGTGCTCGTCCTGGAACTTCGTGACGGCGACGAGCATGGCGGCGCTCGTGACGACCACGAGCACGATGAAGTGCCACGACACCGGGATCTCGAGCTTCTCGGCCAGCGCACCGAGGCCTGCACCGGCGAGCGTGCCGAGGCTGAACGCGGCGTGGAACAGCGGCATGATCGTGCGTCCGCCGGCCTTCTCGGCGGCGGCGCCGGAGACGTTCATCGACACGTCGCACAGGCCGTTGCCGAAGCCGAACGCGATGAGCGCGATCCAGATGGCGGCGAAGCCCCACCCGAGCGTGACCGCGACCCCGGCGAAGATCATCCCGACCGCCAGGCACGCCGCGGCCACCTGCACGCCCCGACGGGCACCGAGCTTCGCGACGATGTGCCCGGCGAACGTCAGACCGCCGATGGAGCCGACGGCCATGCCGAGCACGAGCAGACCCATCTCGAACGTGCTCGCCCCCAGGGAGTCGCGGACGCTCGGGATCCGCCCCAGCCACGTCGCGATGTCGAGCCCGGACAGGGTGAACACCACGAACACCGCGATGATCCAGGCCTTGGTGGTCGGGACGGTGCGGGTGGACGGCGTCGTCATGGTGGTTCCCATCGTGCTGCGGCGCGCGCGGTGCTGCGCGTTCTGGTGCGTGTCGGTGCTGGTCTTGCGGCTGTCGAATCGATTCGACTGCTCGTTCCGGCTACGCTAACGGGCGATGGACGAACCGGCAACAGGACCCGGCGCGTCGCCTTCCCGCGGCGGCGCCACACGTCCGTCGCGCCCGACGCTGGCAGCGGTCGCCCGTGCTGCCGGTGTCGCGCCGTCGACGGCCTCACTCGCCTTCAGTGGTCTCGGCCCGGTGTCCGAGGACGCGAAGGCCCGCGTGCTCGCCGCTGCCGCCGACCTGGGTTACGGCGGCCCCGATCCCCGTGCCCGTTCGCTGCGCCGCGGTCGTTCCGGCGTCATCGGTGTCGTGATGGACGAGCGTCTGAGCGACGCCTTCCGTGACCCGGTCAACGTCCTGACGCTCGACGGCATCGCCGAGGTCGCCGGTGCTGCCGGTGCCTCTCTGTTGCTCGTCCGGAGTCCGCTCGACGACGAGCAGGGTGCCGGCCCGCTGGTGGATGCCCCGATGGACGCCGTCGTGCTCGTCGGGTGCAACGTGCGGATCGACCCCGCCGTCGCGGTGCTGCGCCGTCGGCAGATCCCCGTCGTCGCGATCGAGGCGGACGAGATCGAGGGCGCTGTCCCCGTCCAGCTCGACAACCGAGATGCCTCACGCCGTGCTGCGGAGTACCTGCAGGGGCTCGGCCATCGGGACGTGACCGTCGTGACCCTGCCCCTCGATGCCGCACGCCGCCGTGGCCCGATCGACGCAGCCCGGCAGGCCGAGGGCATCGCCTTCACCACGCTCGAACGCCTGCGTGGTGTGCGCCAGGTCTACCCGGACGCCGTCGCGATCGAGACCGCCGGTAGTTCGGTGGAAGAGGGACGTCTCGCCGGCACGGAGCTCTTCGCGCCGGCCGGTCCCCGCCCCACCGCCGTCATCGCGCAGAGTGACCTGATCGCCGTCGGGGTGATCTCGGCCGCGCTCGATGCCGGACTCCGTGTGCCCGAGGACGTCAGCGTCGTCGGGTTCGACGGCATCACGGTGGACGACAGCCTGCTCCACCGCACCCCGATCCGGCACCTGACCACTTTGGTGCAGCCCTTCGTGCAGAAGGGCCAAGCCGCAGCCCGTGCCGCCCTGGCCATGCTCGAGGGAGCGGAGCCGCAACCGGCGTCGTTCACGTCGGAGTTGCGGGTGGGGGACACGACGGGGCCGCCGCCCAGCTCGATCGCCGATTAAGGCAAGCACCGCCCCCGGGCTCCTGTGGCATCGTGTCTGGACCATTGCACGCGTCTGTGGTGGAAGCGCCATCACGTACACAAGAACGGAACCCGTCCGTGAACGAGACGACGTGATTTCGAGGTCTACCCCAAAGCCACGAAACCGGCGCGCCTAGAGAGCGGTTGCATCCGGGCATCTCGCCACGGCCAGACCGTTCGCGCCCGCCAGTGGCTTCTGCCCCTGTGTAGGCCCTGAGGCGGTCCGGACCGAACGAATGGGCACGAGGTCTCGGAGTGAGGCATGAGCGGCTATCGTTTTCACATCTCCGGCCTCACCGGCCGATCATCAAGGGGTTCCCGACCCCGAGCACTGGGGTGACCATGGACGTTCACGAGCTTGCGCAGACCCTTATTCCTACCCGCACCACGCTACTGTTTGGCGCCGGGGCATCGATCCCGTCGGGAGCACCAAGCGGAGCGGCTCTTGCGCGAAGGATCGGCAGCCTTCTGCAGCCTGAGCCCGATGGAGCCGACTTGGCGGAAGTCGCTCAGCTTGTCGAAAACCGCAAAGGTCGGCTTGCGCTCGTCACTGAAGTACGCGCTGCTCTTGCCGAGCTCAAGCCCACTGCTGGCCTCTTGGCTCTTCCCGAGTTCGACTGGCTGTCCGTCTACACCACCAACTTCGACACGCTTATTGAGCAGTCCTACCGACGACATGGGCGTCGTCTTGATGTCTACCGCTCGAATTTTGACATAGGCCAACCTAGGGCGGTCGACGTGACTTCCCTGTATAAGATTCACGGCTGTGTCTCTCAGGACTCCGCCGACGGGCACAAGAGCCGTATGCTCATCACCGAGAGCGACTACGATGACTTCGAGAAGTACCGCCAGACACTGTTCAATTCTCTGCGGACGGATATGTTCACTGCCGACACGGTGATTGTCGGTCAGTCGCTCGCGGACCGGCACCTAAAGGATCTGGCTCGGCGCGTCACTGCTCTTCGTGCCGAGGGTGTGAGTACCCGCGTCTTTCTTCTTGTGCACGAGTTCGATGCAGATCGAGCGGAATTGTACACGCGGCTGGGTCTCGAAGTGGTGCATGCCGACCTTGATAAATTCCTCCTCTCGCTGATCGACGCCGGGAAAACGCGACGAAATGTCGTGCACTCAACATCGACCGCCACCTCACTAATCTCTCCCGCGCTGGTGCTCACGACTGTCGATGTAGGGCATGCGGTCGCGCTGGAACCGAACGTCACCAGGCTGTTCAATGGGTCGCCGGCTTCCTACGCCGACGTCAAGCAAGGTTTGACAATCTCGCGCGCAGCGCAGCACCGTATGCGTGAAGCTTTCAAGGGGACACGCGGGTATTTTCATGTCATCGAGGGGGCTAGGGGAGTCGGCAAGACGACCTTAGCCCGCGCGTTTATGCTCGAACTGTCTCAACGAGGTGTACCGGCATGGGAGCATAAGCCCGATGCTCCCCTGGATGTGACGGGTTGGTTAGCTGCCGAGAAACGTTTGCGCGAAGCTGGAAAGGATGGCGTCCTCCTTGTTGACGATTGTTTTCGTCACCTGCGAGAGGTCAACAAGCTTATCGACGCTCTTCATGGAATGGATCGCCCGAGTCTCCGAGTCGTCGTAACAGTGGACGCTGGACGTTGGAAGGTCGCGCGAAAGTCGCGCGGTTTCTTCGCACGGGGGAGCACCATTCGCCTGTCCATACTTGAGCGAAACGACCTCGAAGAACTCGTGGCTCTGCTAGATCGGCGGCCCGAAATCAAGCAGCTTGTGGAGCAGAGCTTTTTGGCGCTGAGCAGGGGCGAGCGCCTTTCAAGACTTCGCAACAAGTGTAGTTCCGAGATGTTCGTTTGTTTGAAGAACATCTTCGCCAACGACAACTTGGACGACATCCTGTTACAGGAATACTTCGGACTGGAGGAGGCTAGCCAGGAGGTATATCGATACGTCGCTGCCGTTCAAGCACTCGGAGGTCACGTTCACCGCCAGCTCATCCTTCGACTGTTGGGCTTGGATGTTACTTCGTTGGATACAATCCTCGCGCGACTCGAAGGAGTGGTCTTCGAGCGATCAGTCGATAATCGAAGGGGCATCTTTGGGTGGGAGACTCGTCACGATGTGATCGCTGCCGTCATAACACGGGTCAAGTTTGCGGATCAAGCTGAGATCAAGAATTTGTTCTTCGACCTGATCGACGGTCTCAATCCAAGTGTGGGAATCGAGTTGGAAACCGCCGTTGCGTTGGCGACGGAAGACCTAGGTATCAATCGACTCACCAGCTTTGGGGACCAAATCGCTGCATATCGGCGTTTGATTGAAGCTATTCCTTCTCACCGAACGCCACGTCGGCGGCTTGCCAAGCTTTTCTTATCCCACGACATGCTACCCGAAGCGAGTAACGAGATCACCACCGCCGAACGCGCGGTCGGCCCCGATGCTGTGTTGCAGAGGTATAAAGCTCAGGTGGCACTCCGAAAGTCGGAGACGATCACGCTGGTGGAGGAGTCGGATCGGCGCGCAATTCTTTTGGATGCTGAAAATATCATTCGTACGTGTATTGATAAGTATGGACCGGACCTGTATAGTTATAGGACACTCGGCGAAATAGGACTTTCTCTGGCCGAGAGATTTAATGAGTATGATGCCGTGGACGACGCCATCACCTTGCTGTCGCAGTTCGAAGGCGACAATGGTGATCCCCAAATCCAGGTGGTGAGGAGAAGGCTGGCGGACCGTCTTCGCCACATCACCACCGGTGAGTCGTTGTTCGGTGTGGACGACGAGGACCTCCTTGAGGATGTCGTTCATGACTGATGGCATGTGGCGCAGAGGTTCAACCGTCTGGCCTGACCTAGGAGCGCAATCTCGGTGTAGCTGAAGGTCGCGTGCCATGGGGTCGCAGGCGGGGCTGTGATCAGTGGACTGGTACCGCTGCCTGATCAGGCGTAGCTCGGCTCAGCGCCGCCACACCCCGATCCCCACCACCGCGACCAGGTTCACCGCACTCCCCACCAAGAAGCCGGTCGTCCCACCCGCGACTCCCGCCACGGGCCCGAGCACCGCCATGAGGCCAGCCCCGACGACGAACCCGGCGACCGAGGCAAGGGCGACCTGGCGCGAGCGTCCGGCGGCGAGCAGCAACGCGGCGGGCACGAGCCCGACGGTGAACACCCACACCGCGACCATCAGGTACCGCAGGTCGGCGACGGCAGCGGCCCCCTCGGCGGGGTAGACGATCGGCAGGAACCACCCGGCGAGCAGGGCGACCAGGCCGAAGACGACGGCGGATGCTGCAGCGAACCCGACGACGAGCAGCAGCGCTCCGCGGGAGCGCAGCGATCCACCATCGGTCCGGTGCGCGAACGCCGGCACGAGCACCTGCCCCAACGCCTGCCCGAGCATCGACGCCGGCGTCGCCAGGGTGAACGCGGCGGCGTAGACACCGGCGTCGTGCGCCGACGACGTCACCTGCGCCGAGATCATCGTCAACTGCAGCAACCCGTTCGAGGTCACCACCGCCAGCACGTTCCACGCCGCGAACCCGAGCACCCCCGCCTCGGGTTCGTGCGAAGCCGGCGAGAAGCCGTTGCCCCGTGGCCAGCACGCGATCGCGAACACCGTGTACCCGATGGCCAGGGGCAGCAGCACGAACGGCTCGAGGCGGGAGACGCACGCCACCACGAGCAACGCGAGCGCCAGCACGCTCGTCACGGAGTCCCAGAGCGCGACCCGGGGTGCCCGGTCGTAGCCGAGCTGCGCGCCGCGGGCGTAGCAGTAGAGGCCGTAGCCGACGACGACCGCGGCACCACCGAGCACCATGCCGGGGCCGTTGCCCCAGGCCAGCGCGATCGGCACGGTGACCGCCGCGAGCACCACGCTCGACACCAGCATGGACACCCCGAGCAGCCGGTTCACCGCGGCGTCCGACCGCCGACCCCGCAGCGCGATCGCCAGGAACCGCGATGCAGTGTTGCCCGCGGCGTTCGGCCAGAGCAGGGCGACGAAGACCGAGAGTGACAGCAGGGCGGTGGTCTGCCCGAGGGCCTCCGTGCCGAACACCCGCCCGACGACGACGGTCACGAGCAGCTTCGCCACGCCCTGCACGCCGATGCCGACCGTGGCGAGCACGGCCGACGAAGCCACCGAGGATGACGGCGCCGCAGAAGCAGCAGACCCGCTCACCGCGCCAGGGCCTGTTCCACCCAGCCGCGCCGGTGCGCCCGCACCCCGAGCGTCACCGCCCGGACCCCGATGTAGCCGAGGGTGAAGGCCGCCCACAACCCCGCGAGCGTCCCCCCGGCCCACCAGAGCAGCGGCAGGTAGACGACGAGGTTCAGGCCTCCAGCGATGGCCAGGTACCGCGCGTCCCCCGCGCCGATCAGCACCCCGTCGAGCACGAAGACGTACCCGGCGACGGGCATCCCGACGGCGATGAGCACCAGCACGACGGGCAGGGCGTCCCGCACCGCCCGCGAGTCCGAGAACACCGGCCCGAGCACGCCGCTCACCGCCAGGGTCAGCACCCCGAGCAGCACACCACCGGCGATCCCGAGCAGCACGAGCCGTCGCGTCACCAGTCGCACCCGCTCCGGGTCTCGGCCGCCGAGCCCGTGCCCGACGAGCGCCTGCCCGGCGATCGCGAGTGCGTCGAGCGCGAACGCCAGTGTCGAGAAGACGGTCAGCCCGACCTGCGTCGTCGCCAGCCCGGTGGTCCCGAGCCCGGCAGCGGCCCCGACGGTCGCGAGCATCGCGATCCGCAGCGACGCGGTCCGCAGGAACAGCCATGCCCCCGACCGCAGGGCCCGGGCGACGCCCGAGGCGCCGGGTCGCAGCGGCGCCCCCGACGACCGAGCGGCCCGCACCGCGATGCGCACGTAGACGACGGCCATCGCCCACTGCACGATGACGGTGCCGGCGGCGGAACCCTCGACACCCCAGCCGGCCCCGTAGATCAGGACGGCGTTGAGCAGCCCGTTCGCGACGAACCCGATGGTCGCGACGACGAGCGGGGTCTTCGTGTCCTGCAGCCCACGCAGCAGCCCGGTCGAGGCGGTCACGACCAGGATGCCGGGCAGCCCGATCAGGGAGATGGTCAGGTACGCGGTCGCGGCGGCCGACACCTCGGCCGAGGCGCCGAACAGGTCGACGAGCGGCCCGGCGAGCGGCCACCCGACCAGCGCCAGCACCACCCCCAGCACGAGCGCGAGCCACATCCCGTCGATGCCTGCGTGCACGGCTCCGCGACGGTCGCCACCACCGAGCGCCCGTGCCACGGCCGGGGTCGTCGAGTACGCCAGGAACACCAGCAGCCCGGTCACCGTCGACAGCACGGCGCTCGCGACCCCGACGGCCGCCAGCGGCGTCGCCCCGAGGTGCCCGACGAGCGCGGTGTCGGTCAGCAGGAACAGCGGCTCGACCACGAGCGCGCCGAGCGCCGGCACCGCCAGCCGCACGATGTCGCGGTCGACCGCGCGCCGTTCGGCAATCACTGCGGCTGTCATCGTTCGGGGCACCGGGCCATTCTGGCGGGGATGCGGTACGGGCGTCGTCCGCACACCCGGTGATGGTCGCCATCGTCGACTTGGCCGGTCTTTCTGGATGGCTCGATGTCCCGGCCCTTACGCTCTTCGGATGCGTTCTCTCGTCAGGCTCGATGACTGGTCTGCATCTGGCGTCGATGCGGTCTTCGACCTGGCTGACGCGTTCCGTGCGGGCCGGGGGCCCGTGACGGAGGGCGCGGCGGTCATGTTCTTCCCGCCGACGAGTCTGCGCACCAGGGCCACGTTCGAGCGGGGCGCTTCGCTCATGGGGCTCGAACCGATCGTGTTCCCGGACACGACACTCGACAAGCCGGAGGCGCTGTCAGATGTCGCTCGCTACCTCGAGAACTGGGTCGACATCGTCGTGGTGCGCCACCAGGACCTCGCCGTGGTCGACGCCTTGGCTGCGGCGCACGCGCTGCCAGTCGTGAACGCGATGACGGACGACAACCATCCGTGCGAGGTGCTGTCCGACCTCCACGCCTTGCAGCAGCGGGGCGGCATCACCGCGATGCGCTTCCTCTTCGTGGGCGCGGACAGCAACATCGCCAGGGCGTGGCAGGAAGCCGCTCGCGTCTTGCAGCTCGACCTGATCCAGTGCTGCCCGGCCGAACTCGCAACCCCGGGGGTTGCGTGGACCGACGACCTCGAGGCAGCTGTTCGATCAGCGGACGTGGTCCTCACCGACGGTCCCGGTGCGCACACTGACGCTCTCGAGGAGTACCGGATCACGGCGGCTCTCCTCGACCTCGCGCCACCGGGAGTCCGCTTCAACCCGTGCCCGCCGTTCCTGCGCGGCCGTGAGGTCAGTGTCGACGCCGTCGAACACGCCGCATTCGTCGGACACGACTTCAAGGCCGGACTCCTGCCGGTGCAGCAAGCCGTCATGGCGTTCTGCCTCGGCCTCGGCTGAGCAGGCGTCCCGACCACTGGCCTGAGTGTGTCGGACGATGCGCGCCTCGCTGGCGATCAGGTTCAGGTGAGGTGGTGTTCGTGGGCGTAGATCGCTGCGGCGATGCGGTTGCGGAGGCCGAGCTTGGTGAGGACTCCGGCGACGTGGGTCTTGACAGTGACCTCGCCGATGCCGAGCGCTGCGGCGATCTCGGCATTCGACTGGCCCTTCGCGACGAGGAGGAGCACCTCGTTCTCCCGCTGGGTGAGGTTCGGGAGTGCGCGCCCGTCGGGTGCCTGCAGCGGCCCGGTGGGGAGTTGCGGTGCGAAGCGGTCGAGCAAGAGCCTCGTGATGCGGGGCGTGGTCACGGCATGGCCGGCAGCGACGGCGCGGACGCCCGCGAGGAGCTCGGCGACCGGCGCGTCCTTCAACAGGAATCCGCTGGCACCGGCACGGAGCGCCCGGTAGGCGTACTCGTCGAGGTCGAAGGTTGTGAGGATCAGGATCTTCGCGTCGGGGTCATCGGTGAGGAGTCGTCCGGTGGCTTCGAGGCCGTCCATGCCGGGCATCCGGATGTCGAGGAGGATCACGTCCGGGCGAAGTGCGTTCGCCTGACGGATGGCGCTCCGCCCGTCCGGGGCCTCGCCGACGACCGTGATGTCCTCTGTGTCGTCGAGGATGAGCCGGAACCCCATCCGGATGAGGGCCTGGTCGTCGACCAGGAGCACGCGGATGGTCATGCTCGTGCTCTTCCTGGCTGGACGGCGAGGGGGATCGAAGCAGCGATCCGCCATCCGCGGGTGCCATCGGGTCCCGCATCGAGGATGCCGCCGAGCTGGGTGACGCGTTCTTCCATCCCGACCAGCCCGAAGCCTCCGGCTCGGGTCTCGAGCGTGCCTCCGGTGCCGTCGTCCTCGATGCTGAGGACGAGCTCGTCTCGCGAGGCCGTGATGGTCACGGTGAACGTGGTCGCACTCGCGTGCTTGAGGGTGTTCGTGATGGCCTCCTGGGTCACCCGGTAGACGGCGACCCCGATCGTTGCCGGAACTCGGTCGACGGCGCCGTGGGTCTGCAGTGTGGCGCGCAGCCCGGCTGCGGTGACGAGTTCGAGCAGCGCCGGTACCCCGTCGATGCTTGGCGTGGGTAGCAGTCCATCGCTCGCTCGGATCGTCCCGACCGCGTGACGGGTGTCGGCAAGGGCCGTGCGGGCGGTGCGTTCGATTAACCCGACGGCCTCGTCCACGCGCTCTGGTTGCCGAGTCGCCCTGCCGGTGCTGGCCGCCGCGAGGGTGACGATCACGGCGAGGCCGTGGGCGATGACGTCGTGCATGTCCCGCGCGATCCGGATGCGCTCGTCGGCGACCGCGAGCAGCGTCTGCTGTTCACGTTCACGCTGTGCCCGAGCGCTCTGCTCCTGCAGAACCGCGACCACGCGGCGGTGGTTGCGGACCGAGGCACCGCACGCGGTCGCCGCGAGGACGAACACGGTGAGGACGGTCAGCATCTCGGTGACGTGGAGCCCGTGCGGCCACGTGACGGACGCGGCCACCGCACCCCCCTCGGCGATCCCGACCGCGACCGCGGTGTCCCGCACCGGGCGGTGGGCGGCGACCGTCGCCAGCGCCACCAGCACGCTCACGTCCGCAGCGAGCTGCACCCCGATCGACCACTGCACGGCAGCGACGACGCTGATGCCGAGGAAGACAGCCATCGGCCATCGTCGACGCACACTCAGCGGCGCGATCATCGCCAGCGACAGCGTGACGTACGCCACGAGCAGCGGGTCACCGGCCCGGGCGTGGAAGACCAGCTGCGGTGTCACCGCGACGGCGAGAGCGCCGGCGATGACGGTATCCGCGACGACAGGGTGCGCCCGCCACCACTGCCGCACCGTGCGGTCGTGACCGAGGACCATCACATTCCGCTGCCGTCGAAGAACGCGGCCAGGGCGGGTGCCGTGTCCGCGACGGTTGACAGGTTCGCCAGGAGCACGATCCCGAGGAACAACAGCATCCCGGGGAGCAGGATCCCACCGCCGGCGAGCACCCGGCGGAGACGCCGATCGGCCTTCGGGGTCCGGGCCCGCTGCACCCAGATCGCCGCTGTCCCGGCGACGACCACGACGATCGCGGCAACCGCGGTCACGACGAGCGCCGCGTGGTAGCGGCGGAAGTCCTCGATGAGCGCGGCCAACGGCGGGGTCATCGTCCCGGACGCGAGCTCACTGCGGACCTGGAGCACCGAGGCGCCGTCCATCGGGAGGAAGGTCAGCACAGATGACAACGGCGCCACTGCACCCTGCACGTTCGCCATCACGACCAGCAGCACGACCGGGGCGATCGGAGCGCCCAGGACACCGACCAGGAACAGCCCGAAGCAACGCCTCCGCGATCGTGCCCGTGCGAACGCGGTCCAGACACGTTGCCCGACCGGGACCAAGACGACCAGCAGGGCGACCGCGACGATCGCCTTCACGATGTGGAACACGGTCCAGTACGACACCGCGCCGGCCAACGGCGAACTCGACGTCCGCCCGGACCCCACCCACTGCGCGAACCCCGAGGCCACGGCTCCGGGAAGCGCCGCGACGGACAGGTGTGTCCCCGAGGCCCAACCGGCGATCGCCGCCGGCCAGACGACCACTGCGATCGTCAGCGCTCCTGCCAACGTGAACCAAACCACCCCACGGCGATCCACAGTTGCCGGCGTGTTCGTCATCGTCATCATCACCCTCCACCACGTCGGGCGCATCCCGACGAGACAACGGTAGGGAGCGCGACCACACCGCCGCGTCCTCCCCGGACACGAGGTATGACGTCGGCGAACCTCCTCCTCGAGGAGGACCCGGCGGACGGAACCTGCGCGTTCCAGACGCCCGGCACCGGTTCCGGGGTTCAGTCGCGGACGACCTCGTTGATCGCGGCCCAGCCGAGCGTCGGCGGTACCGAGACGACAGCACCCGGCGCACCGAACATCTGTGCAGCCCAGTCGCCGGCGACGCTGTACGCGGCTTCGGCGATGGCCGATCCCGCGCTGACCCGGCTCGCCCCCGCCCGTGCGAGGTCACCGACCGACAGGGTCCCGGGCCCGAACGCGACGTTGAGGGGCAGCTCGATCGCGTCCACGAGCATCGAGATCGTGGCGGCCGACAGCGCTCCGAGCACGAAGACGCCACTGGCGCCGGCACTGGCGTAGGCGGTCGCACGGGTGAGCGTCGCCTCCGCCCAGGCGTCGCTGCCGGGCGCGCCCAGCAGGTGCGTGTCGATCCGAGCGTTGACGAAGAGTGGGATGCCGGCGTCATCCGCAGCCTGGCGGGCTGCGCGGATGCGGTCCTCCTGTTCCGCCACCGGACGGAGAGAATCCTCGATGTTCACGCCGGAGACGCCCAGCCCGAGGAACGCGGACACGGTCGAGGCGACGTCGCCCGGTGTCTCGCCGTACCCGCGCTCGATGTCGGCGGTGAACGGGACGTCGACTGCCGCCGCGATCGGCCGCACGGCGTCCAGCGCGCCGTCCCGGGTCAGATCGTTGCCGTCCCGGTGACCGCGTGACCAGGCGACACCGGCGCTCGTCGTCGCGATCGCACGCGCTCCGGCCGAGAGGACAATGCGTGCGGACGCGATATCCCACACGTTCGGCAGGACGACCGGTGCCCCGGGGACGTGCATCGCGGTGAAGGTGCGCGTGCGCTCGAGGTGCGTGCTCATCGTGCAATCTCAGCACACCGGCTCAGAACGGCCAGTCCGACGGGTGGGTCAGCGGCACTGCCACGATCTGCACGTCGTCTTGGTAGGCGATCCGTCCAGGGCTGTTGGTCCGCAGCTCCACCCACGCGACTCCGTACCGGTCGAGCAGGTCGAGGTAGTCCGCGCTCATCGTGAGCAGGGCCGTGGCACTCGTCCGGAACCAGGATCGCGCTCCTGGATTGCGTGCCTCGTCGAAGAGCCGCGTCTCCACGGTCGAGGGGTCCACGTACAGCCCCTCTGCTCGCTGGTTCGCGGCGACCAGCCAGCGGTCGTCGGTGTCGGAGAGAGCTCCGGCCGCGCGCAGACCGTTGGCCAGCGCGAAGATCCCGGGGAAACGACCACGCCGGTTGGGCACCGCGCTCTGGTAGCGGACGAAGTCGGTCACGGTCCGACGCTAGCCCCGTCACGGTCGTGACCGCATGACTGGGCGTGGGCGCCAAGGCAGGCCCACGTCGTCGACGTGCGCCACGACGGACTGGAGGCCCGTGGCGGCGCCGCCACGGGCCTCCAGTCCGGTGGTCCCACGTCGTCAGGCCGGACGCGCGTTCCGGCCGACCACTCGCGTCAGTCGGCGCGCGGTTCCGCGGGGACGGCGCCGGTGGCGGCGTGTGCGGGGTCGGCGACCTCGGTCGACGGCTCGTCGGTGCCACGGGCCCGGCCGATGACGTCCATCACGTGGTAGACGACGATCGCGGCGATCGTGCCGACGATGATGCCGCCGAAGCTCGCCTGGCCGAACGTGAACGTGAAGTTCGCGATGCCGATGATCAGGGCGATGCCGGCCGTCAGCTGGTTCTTCGGCTTCGAGAAGTCGACGCGGTTCTCGACCCAGATCCGGATGCCGATGACGCCGATCAGGCCGTAGAGCGCGGTGGTGGCGCCGCCGAGCACGCCGGCCGGCACCGAGGAGATGACGGCGCCGATCTTCGGTGACAGACCGAGCAGGACGGCCGCGATGGCGGCGACCCAGTAGGCGGCGGTCGAGAAGACGCGGGTGGCGGCCATGACGCCGATGTTCTCGCCGTAGGTGGTGGTGGCGGAGCCGCCGCCGACGCCCGCCAGGACGGTCGAGATGCCGTCGGCGAAGAGCGCGCGACCGGTGAGCGGCGTGAGGTCACGGCCGGTCAGCTGCCCGACGCCCTTGACGTGGCCGACGTTCTCGGCGACCAGTGCCAGGACGACCGGCACGAACGCCAGGTAGATCGCGAGCTGCGACGGGTCGAAGGCGGGAGCGGTGAACTCCGGCAGACCGATCCACGGTGCTGCGTGGACCTTCGAGAAGTCGACCTGGCCGCCGATGAGCGCCGCCACGTAGCCGACGAGCACACCGATGACGATCGACAGCCGGCCGATCAGGCCCTTGAACAGGACGGTGACCAGGATGATCGCCGCCAGGGTGATGAGCGCGATGACCGGGGCCGCCGTGAAGTTGTCGCGGGCCGCCGGAGCCAGGTTGAAGCCGATCAGGGCGACGATCGCGCCGGAGACCACCGGGGGCATCAGCCGGTCGATCCACCCGGCGCCGGCCAGGTGCACGACGAGCCCGACGATCGCGAGCAGGGCACCGACGACGATGATGCCGGACAGGGCGAGCGGGATGCCGCCGATCTTGGTCGCCGCACCGATCGGGGCGATGAACGCGAACGACGAGCCGAGGTAGCTCGGCAGGCGGTTGCCCGTGATGAGCAGGAACAGGATCGTGCCGATGCCGCTGAACAGCAGCGTCGTCGACGGCGGGAACCCGGTCAGCAGCGGCACCAGGAACGTGGCGCCGAACATCGCGACGACGTGCTGCACCCCGAGGCCGATCGTCCGGGGCCAGGTGAGCCGTTCGTCGGGTGCCACGATCGTCGTCGCGGAGACGGTCTTGCCGTCTCCGTGCAGCTTCCACGGAAGTCCCATGCGATGACCGTACCGGCAGCCGTGCGCCGGTGACGACCCGGATCGACCTGCCCCATGGGGTCGGTGGCTATCGTGGACCGCATGACCGACGTCGCACGTGCCTCCGGCATCCACACTGACGAACTCGACCCCGCGGTGCGCCCCCAGGACGACCTGTACCGCCACGTGAACGGGACCTGGATCGAGGCGACGCCGATCCCCGACGACAAGGCCCGGTACGGCTCCTTCACGGTGCTGGCCGAAGCCGCCGAGATCGCCGTGCGCGACATCATCGAGCGCTCGCAGCAGGCCGCCCCTGGCACCGAGGAGCGCAAGGTCGGTGACCTCTTCACCTCGTTCACCGACGAAGCGCGACTCGAGGAGCTCGGCACCGCACCGATCGAGCACCTGCTCGCCGAGATCACCGCCATCGAGTCCGTGCCCGAGGTCATCGCCGCCGTCGGCCGCTTCGAGCGCATCGGCCTGCCGAGCTTCCTGCAGCTCTTCGTCGACAACGACCCGGGCGACCCCGAGTCCTACGTCGTGTTCCTGGAGCAGTCCGGCCTCGGGCTGCCCGACGAGTCGTACTACCGCGAAGAGCGCTTCGCCGACATCCGCGAGAAGTACCGCGAGTTCGTCGCGGCGATGTTCCCGCTCGCCGGCCTCGACGACGGCGGCGCCCGCACCGAGCACGTCATCGCGCTCGAGACGGCGCTCGCCGCCCAGCACTGGGACAACGTCACGACCCGCGACAGCCAGAAGACCTACAACAAGCTGCCCTGGGCCGAGGTCGCCGCGCTCGCGAAGGGCGTCGACCTGCAGACCTGGTGGCAGGCCATCGACGCCCCGGCTGGCGCGTTCGAGACCGTCGTGGTGCGCGAGCCCTCGTTCATCACCGGCCTGGCGGACCTGCTGAACGACCAGCCGCTCGAGGTCTGGAAGGACTGGCTGCGCTGGCAGGTCATCCGTGGCTCCGCCGCGTACCTGACGAGCGCGTTCTCGGCCACGAACTTCTCGTTCTACGGCACCGCACTCACCGGTGCGCCCAAGCAGCGCGACCGCTGGAAGCGCGGCGTCTCGCTGGTCGAGGGCGCGATGGGCGAGGCCGTCGGCCGCATCTACGTGCAGGAGCACTTCGACGAGACCTCGAAGGCCAAGATGGACGACCTCGTCGCCAACCTGGTCGAGGCGTACCGGCAGAGCATCACTGCGCTCGACTGGATGACCGACGAGACCCGTGCCCGTGCGCTCGACAAGCTCGACAAGTTCACGCCGAAGATCGGCTACCCGGTGAAGTGGCGCGACTACTCGGCGCTGCCCGTCCGTGCCGACGACCTGGTGGCGAACGTGCGCGCGGTCGCCTCGTTCCAGGTCGACCGCGAGCTCGGCAAGATCGGCAAGCCGATCGACCGCGACGAGTGGTTCATGACCCCGCAGACGATCAACGCGTACTACAACCCCGGCTTCAACGAGATCGTGTTCCCGGCCGCCATCCTGCAGTTCCCGTTCTTCGACGCGAACCGCGACGCCGCCGCGAACTACGGCGCGATCGGTGCCGTCATCGGGCACGAGATCGGCCACGGCTTCGACGACCAGGGGTCGCAGTACGACGGCGACGGCAAGCTCGAGAACTGGTGGACCGAGGCTGACCGCGCGGCGTTCGAGGAGCGCACGAAGGCCCTCATCGCCCAGTACGACGCCCTGGTGCCGACCGAGGTGCCCGACAGCCACGTGAACGGTGCCCTGACGATCGGCGAGAACATCGGTGACCTCGGTGGCCTGTCGATCGCGTGGAAGGCGTACCTGCTGTCGCTCGACGGCCAGGAGCCCCCGGTCGTCGACGGCCTCACCGGTGCCGAGCGCTTCTTCCTGAGCTGGGCACAGGCCTGGCGCATGGCGATCCGCCCGGAAGAGGCGGCTCGTCTGCTGAGCATCGACCCGCACTCGCCCAACGAGTTCCGCTGCAACCAGGTCGTGCGGAACATCGACGTCTGGTACGACACCTTCGGCGTGACCGAGCAGGACGCGATGTACCTCGACCCCGCCGAGCGCGTCGCGATCTGGTGATGACGGAGCCGGACGCGGCCCGGTCGTCGCGCCGCCGGCGACCGGACGACCGCCCAGCAGGTGGCGGCCGCGGTCGTGGGCGGCACAGCGGCCGGTCCGACGACCGCTTCACCGCCACCACCGAGGCCCTCGGCGCCCTCGCGCTCGAGGGCGCCGGGGTCAGCGCCTCGGTGATCGACACCTCCAGCGGCAAGGCCCTGCTCGCGATCGACGACACCCTGGTGCAGCCGGTCGCGAGCCTGGGCCGCGTCCTGCTGCTCATCGAGGTCGCCGCCCAGCTCGAGGACGGCCGCCTGCACGGTGACCGCCTGCAGCGCATGGCCCGCGACACCGCGACCGGTGCCGGCCTGTGGCAGTTCCTGCAGGAGCCCACGATGCAGGTGCCCGACCTGGCGACCCTGGTCGGGGCCACCGCCGATGCCTGGGCCATGAACGCACTGCTGTCGACCGTCGGCATCGACGCCGTCCGGGAGCGCGCGGAGTCCCTGGGCATCGAGCGCACGGCTTTGATCGACCGGGTGCGGGACCGCCGGGGACCGGACGACGCCCCCGACGCCTCCGTCGCACCGACCGGGGAGCTGTCGTGGGTGATGCGCGGACTGGCGCTCGGCGAGGTCGTCGACGAGGCGGTGTCCAACCGGGTGCTCGGCTGGTTGTCCCTGGCGAGTGACCTGAACCTGGTCGCCGGGTCCTTCGGGCTCGACCCCCTGGCGCACCGTGCGCTCGACCACGGGCTGCAGGTCGTCGCGGTCACCGGGTCGAGCACCGGTGTGCGGGCCGAGGCGGGGATCCTGCGGGGGCCCGGGTCGTCGGTCAGCTACGCCGTGACCGTCACGTTCGACGACGCCTCGTTGCAGCGGCGGTTGGCCGTCGTCGAGGCGCTGCGGACCATGGGCACCGAGGTGCTCGAGGCGGTGCACGCCCCGGCTCGTCGCTGAGGGCGAACGCCGCATCCGGTTCGGTCGGCGTCCAGGGATCACGGGCACACTCCGAGGCAAGCAACCCGAGCAGCGGAGGTCGGACATGACGGGCAAGCACGAACAGGCACGAGGCGACGAGGGTCGCGCGGACGGGGTCGAACCCCGCGCCGGAGCCTTCACGGACAGCGAGATCCCGGGCGAGGAGCACGTCGAGTCGACGGAGCCCGTCGGCGAGTTCGTCTCGAGCGACATCCCCGGCGAGACGCGTCCGAACGGAACCGGACCCGACGGCGAGTACGTCGACTCGGACATCCCCGGCGAGGCCGAGCCGGCCCAGAACGGCGAGGTCGGCGAGTACACCGACACCGACAAGGCCTGACGAATCCGGGCAGAACGCATCCCATGATCAAGGATAGGCACTCATCCTTGATCATGGGATGATCCATGTATGGCTTCGTACGAGACGATCCGACGCACTGGCGACCCGGCAGCCGCGACACGCGCCTTCCGGATGCCGATGGTCTTCGACGCCTACGTGCCGGATCTGCTGCAGGGCCGAACGGTCGAACTCGGACCGGCCGAACAAGCGGCCGTACTCGAGGCCACCGCTGCGGTGACGGAAGCCGAGACGAGATCCACGCTGCTCCGCAGCGGAGACGCACTGGGCCGGATGCTCCTCCGAGCCGAAGCGGTCGGGTCGTCGATGATCGAGGGCCTCGAGGTCTCCCCGCGGAAGCTGCTCGAAGAAGAGGCCCGCGGACGGAGCCCGCTTGGGCAGTGGAGCACCGCAACCGAGGTCCTCGGCAACATCGACGCCATGACCTTCCTCACCGAGTCGGTCGGTCCGGGTTCCCCGGTGACCCTCGACCTGCTCCTCGAGGCGCACCGGCGCCTGATGGAGGCCTCGACGACCCCCGAGGTCGGGGGCACGGTCCGAGCGGTCCAGAACTGGATCGGTGGACCGACGCCTGCCGCAGCGGCGTTCGTCCCTCCCGTGCCGGAGCGGGTGCCAGGACTCCTCGACGACCTGTTGGCGTTCGTGAACTCGAGCACGCTGCCGACGATCGCCATCGCCGCCGTTGCACACGCACAGTTCGAGACGATCCACCCGTTCGCCGACGGCAACGGTCGCATCGGACGCGCACTGATCCACGCTGTCCTGCGGTCACGGGGTCTGACCGTGGAGTCGTCTCCACCGGTGTCCCTGGTCCTGGCGACCCGTGCTGTCGACTACGAAGCGGGGCTCCAGCGGTTCCGGTCCACCGATCCGCCGGCATCGGAGCCAGCGCAGCGAGCCGTCGGGCAGTTCGTCCGGCTCTTCGCCGAGGCGATGGCCGAGGTCGTGGACCGGATGACGCAGTTCGAGCACGAGCTCGTCCGGATCAAGGAGTCCTGGCGATCTGCGCTCGCCGGAGTCCGCTCTGACTCCGCTGCGTGGTCGGCGCTCGAACTCGCGCCCCGCATGCCGGTGCTCACCGCGCAGACATTCGCCGCCGCGACGGGCCGGAGCGAGCAAGCCGCGAACACGGCCTTGGGGGTGCTCGTTGATCGTGGCGTCCTGACACAACGATCGGCGGGACGGCGGAACCGCGTCTTCGAGGCAGACGCCGTGATCGGCGCGCTGGCACTGCTGGAACGCCGTCTCGCCTCTCCGGCCGGTGACACCGGCGTCGTGCCGCCGACCAGGCACGTGCCGGCAGCTCCGCCCAGGGCCTGATGGTCAGTCGATGAGCTCCGCCGCCACCAGGCGGCGGAGCGTCTCCACGCCCGCAGGCGGGCAGCGTTCCGCGTCGGCGGAGGTGACCCACTCCACCTCGTCCACCTCGGCCGAGGCGACGGGCGTGGCGGAGTCCAGCGGGCCTCCCGGTCGGACCAGGAACAGCGTCATCGCGACCATGGTCCCCGGAGCCTGCCCGTGGGCGGGCTCGAGCACGACGCCGAACGGGTCGACGTGGTCGGCGGTGAGGCGCAGGCCGGTCTCCTCGTACGCCTCGCGCACGGCGGCTTCGACGTCGGTCTCGTGCGGCTCCGCCTTGCCGCCGGGCAGGTAGAGCACGTCGCGCGCCCGGGCGCGCACCATCAGGACACGTCGGTCACGCACCAGCAGCAGCGCACTCACGCGCAGCGTGGGTGGTTGCGGAGCGGCCTGGAGGCTCAGCTCGCGTCCGCCTGGTCGTCGCGATCCGAAGCGGTCGGGTCCAGTGCCGTGCGGTCGGCCAGCGGGACGACCGGCGACGGCAGCTCCGGCTCGGCCGCGGGCCGGACGCCGTACAGGGAGTCGATCGCCCCGACGAACTCCTCGCCGCGACCGGCGCGACCGAGCTCACGAGCGCGGACCGACGGACGGTGCAGCAGGACGCCGACCAGGTGCCGGAGCGCCCGCTCGGTGTGCTCGACGGACTCGCCGTCGGCGTCCGCGCGGCGCTTGGCCCGCTCGATCTCGTCGTCGAGGATGTCGAACACGTGCTTGCGGAACGCCACGAGCGCCGGGGTCGTCGACTGCTCCATCGCCTGCGCGCGGAACCGGGACACGGCGTCGTCGACCATCGCGCGGGCCTCGGACTCGGCGTTCAGCTCGGAGATCGGGGCGTGGATGCTGATCGTCTCGAGGTCGAGCAGCTCGACGCCGTCGACACCGGCGGCCGCGGGGTCGACGTTGCGGGGGAGCCCGAGGTCGATGACGATGCGGCGGACCCCGTCGTCGAGGTCGGCCGGTGCGACGACCGGGACCTCGCTCGAGGTGCAGGTGATCAGGACGTCGCTCTCGCCGATGGCCTGGCGCAGGTCGCGGGCGGCGACGAGGTCGTGCTTGGCGGCGAACCAGGGCGCCCGGCCCGAGGGCGAGAACACCTGGATGTTCGTGGCGCCGCGGTCACGCAGGGCGGCGATGGTGGTGGCCGCGTAGCTGCCGGTGCCGACGAGCAGCACGCGGGTGCGGGCCCAGTCGGTGACCCGCGACGAGGCGAGTTCGAGGCCGAGGCGCACGAGCGACCGGCCGGCGGCGCCGATGCGGGTGCGGGTCTTGACGCCGCGTGAGGTGTGCGCGGCCTCTTGGAACAGGCGCTCGAGGTCCGAGGTGGTGGTGCCGTTCGACCGGGCGTCCTCGAGCGAGCGACGGACCTGGCCGGAGATCTCGGTCTCGCCGACGACGACGGACTCGAGTCCGCTCGACACGGCGAACAGGTGCTGCACGACGTCCTTGCCGTCCAGCACGTTGACGGAGTCCAGGACCTCGGTGGCGTCCAGGTCGCTCGCGGCGGCCACGGCCTGCACGGTGGCGGAGACGGCGGAGTCGCTCTCGTCGCCCGCGATGTCGAGGTACGCCTCGAAGCGGTTGCAGGTGGCGAGCACCACGGCACCGTCCAGAACGCCGGCATCCGTGACGAGTCGGCTGGCTGCCGCGGGTGCACCGATGCTCAGTCGCTCCAGGAGATCGAAGCTGGCGTTGCGATGCGACGCCGTGAGACAGATGAGCACGTAGTCAATGGTAACGCGCTCGATGGGAGAATCATCCGGTGACCGAAGCGACGACCACATCCCTCCCCGACTCCCACCCCCTGGCATCAGGGCGGACGAGTGGTTCCCGCCTGGTACGGGCCCTGCGGGGTGACCGTCCGGAGACGCTCCCGGTGTGGTTCATGCGGCAGGCCGGACGGTCCCTGCCGGAGTACCGGGAGCTTCGGATCGGCACAGCCATGCTCGACGCGTGCCTCGACCCGGAGATGGCGTCGGAGATCACCCTGCAGCCGGTCCGCCGGCACGGGGTCGACGCGGGCATCTTCTTCAGCGACATCGTCGTGCCGATCAAGCTCGCCGGTGTGGACGTCGAGATCGTCCCCGGCCGTGGACCGGTGCTCTCGTCGCCGATCCGCACCCCCGCCGACGTCGACGCCCTCGAGCAGCTCGACCCCGCGGCCCTCGCCCCCATCGAGCAGGCCGTCCGACGCACCGTCGAGCAGCTCGGCGACACCCCGCTGATCGGTTTCGCGGGGGCGCCGTTCACCCTCGCCGCCTACCTGGTCGAGGGTGGCCCGTCCAAGGACCACATCCGCGCCCGCACGCTCATGCACGCCGACCCCGAGACCTGGTCGCGGCTGCTCGCCTGGGCCGCCGAGGTGTCCGGGATGTTCCTCCGGGCACAGGTGCTCGCCGGGGCCTCGGCCGCGCAGCTCTTCGACTCGTGGGTCGGGTCGCTCTCCCGCGCCGACTACGTCCGGTCCGTCGCACCGCACTCCGCGCAGGCGATGTCGCACGTCGCCGAGCTCGGGGTGCCGCGCATCCACTTCGGCGTCGGCAGCGGCGAGGTCCTGGCCGACATGACGACCTTCGGCACGGACACGGTGGGCGTCGACGCGGTCGGGGTCGACTGGCGCCTGCCGCTCGACCAGGCGGTCCAGCGCGTCGGCACCGGGGTCAGCGTGCAGGGCAACATCGACCCGGCGATGCTCTCGGCGCCGTGGGATGTCCTCGAAGCGCACGTCCGCGACGTCGTCCGTCGGGGCGGTGCCGCACGGGCGCACGTCGTGAACCTCGGCCACGGGGTCCCGCCCGAGACCGACCCGGCCGTCCTGACCCGGGTGGTCGAACTGGTCCACTCGCTCGGCGACGGTCGCCCGGACGACGGTGCAGCGCAGGACGGAGCCGACGCGTGACCGACGTCGTCGTGGTCGGCGGCGGGGTCGCCGGGCTCGTCACCGCCCGTGACCTCGCCAAGGGTGGTGCCCACGTGGTGCTCGTCGAGTCCTCGGGCGAGCTCGGGGGCATGATCCGTCGGCACACCGTCGGCGGGATCGACCTGGACATGGCGGCGGACTCCTTCGCCACCCGAACGGACGCCGTCGGCCGCCTGGCGATCGAGCTCGGACTCGGCAACGACGTCGTCGCCCCCGACCCGCGCGGCGCCTGGCTGATGACCCGCGACGGCCGGACCTCCCCGATCCCGGCGACCGGACTCCTCGGCATCCCGAGCACCCCGATGGCCGCCGACGTGCTGGCCGTGGTCGGGCAGAAGGGCGGCCTGCGCGCCCAGATGGACTCGCTGCTGCCGGCACCGGTGGGCGCCAAGGCCTCGTCGCTCGGCGAACTCGTCCGCCGGCGCATGGGGGAGCGGGTGCTCGACGACCTCGTGGTGCCGATCGCCGGTGGGGTGCACTCCACACACCCCGACCAGCTCGACCCCGACCGGGTGGCTCCGGGCCTGCGTGCCGCACTGCTGCGCGAGGGCTCACTCGCCCGGGCCGTCCTGTCGCTGCGGGCACGCGCGGCCGCCGGCACCCCGGTGCAGGGGATCCGCGGGGGGACGGTGCGCCTGGTGGACGAGCTCGTCGCCGACCTGGAGACCTACGGGGTCGAAGTCCGGCTGCACACCCGGGCGACCCGCATCGAGGCGCACGCGGTCGAGATCGTCAGTACCGACGGCACGACCGAACGGCTGCCGGCCCAGCACACCCTGTCCTCCGTCGCCGACCCGGAGCGCACCGCCGCCCCCGACCGGACGGGCATCCAGCTCGTCACGCTCGTCGTCGACCAGCCCGAGCTCGACGCCGCCCCGCGCGGAACCGGGATGCTCGTGCACCCGGACGCGCAGGCCGTGTCGGCGAAGGCCCTCACGCACGCGACGGTGAAGTGGCCGTGGCTGGCCGACGTGGCGGACGGACGCCACGTCCTGCGGCTCAGCTACGCGACCACCGCGACGGACCCTGCGGGCGTCGCCACGAGCCTCCCGGTCGACCCGACCGACCCCGTCGGCAGCCGCGCGCTGCAGGACGCGTCCACGCTGCTCGGTGTGCCGATCACGGCTGACCGCGTCAGCGGCGCCGCACGCGTCGGCTGGTACGGACCGGACCTCACCGCGGCAGGGCTGGCCGACGGCGTCGTCGGCATCGGTGAGGCCTCGACCGGACGAGGCCTGGCGGGCATCATCGCCGCCGCTCGGAAGGCAGCCGACGAGATCCTCGGTTCCTGAGCGGACCGCGCAGCCCCCGAGGGCTACTGTTGGTCAGACCGCCGGACGTATTCCGTTCGGTGCATGACCACCGCACAACCAATGCACGGAGGAATCGCACATGCGCGGAAAGCTCCTGTTCGTCGCCGGCGCCGCACTCGGGTACGTCCTGGGATCGCGAGCCGGACGGGCGCGGTACGAGCAGATCAAGACCGTCAGCGGCAAGGTCTGGAACAGCAACGGCGTCCAGAAGGGCGTGCACGTCGCCGAGGACTTCATCGCCGACAAGACCCCGGACGTCGCCGAGTTCATCGGTGAGACGACCAAGAAGGCCGTCCGCAAGGTCGGCCAGAAGAAGGACACCACCACCTCATGACCGACACCCGCGATCGCAAGTCGCGTTCGCTGTTCGGCCTGGTCGGTGACGTCCCGAAGCTCGTCAAGGGCCTGGTCAAGGGCGAGATCGACCTGCTCAAGGCCGAGATGCTGGCGAAGGCGAAGATCTTCGGTCTCGCAGCCGGTCTGCTGGTCGGTGCGCTCGTCGTCGTGCTCTACGCGATCGGCGTCCTGCTGACCGCAGCCGTGATGGGCCTGGCGACCGTGATGCCGGCGTGGCTGGCTGCACTGGTGGTGGCCGTGGTGATGCTGATCATCGCCGCGATCCTCGGCCTGGTCGGCTGGAAGCGCCTGAAGAAGGGCCTGCCGATCACGCCGAAGCGCACGATCGCCAGCGTCAAGGACGACATCAACGCGGTGAAGGGCCTCGGCAAGAAGCCGACCCCGCCGACGCAGTACGGCAGCCGCAAGCCGGACGTCGACGGCCGCTCCTGAGCGCCGACAGCCCCGACAGCCGCACCACCGACGGAGGAACCGTGACCGACCCGCACGACGATCTCGCTGCTCGCGTCGCCGCGACCCGCGCCCAGCTGTTCGACACCCTCGACGCGATCGAGGACAAGCTCAACGTCCCGAAGCAGATCGGGATCGCGGCGTCGAAGTTCAAGCGCGGTCTCGACGAGAAGCCGGTGCCCTACCTGGCCGGTCTCGCAGCCGGCGTGGCGGTGGTCGGGGGTATCGTCGTGATGGTGCTCCGACGGCGGTAGACCGCCCGAGCGCGGTCCACCGGATGCGGGGCGGCCAACACCCTGGCAACCGATAGGACAATGGATCCATGAGCTCCGACGCGCCCACGAACACCGGGCCCGTGCCCGCGCACGACCACCCCCACACGGAACCCGCCGAGACCGGTCACCCGGACTCCGGGATCGACCCGAACCTGCTGACGGCCTACGCCCTCTGGGCAGTGTTCCGCCGGCCCCTCGGTCCGGTCCACCGCGTCGGCGACGACGGTGTGGCCGAACTCGACACCGTGATCGCCAGCGCCGCCGAGCGCGGGGTCACGATCCGTGGCTTCTACGACGTCTCGGCCTTCCGTGCCGACGCCGACGTCATGGTCTGGCTGCACGGCGACGACGCGCAGGCCATCCAGGCCGTGCTGCGCGAGATCCGTCGCACCGGCCTGTTCCAGGACGCCGAGCCGGTGTGGCACGTGATGGCCATGCACCGCGAGGCCGAGTTCAACAAGCGGCACACCCCCGCGTTCCTGCGCGGCAAGGACCCCGAGGCGTGGATCACGGTGTACCCGTTCGTCCGCTCCTACGAGTGGTACCTGCTGCCGGAAGAGGAGCGCTCGAAGATGCTCCGCGACCACGGCATCGCCGGCGCGAAGTACCGCCGCGTGCTCACGAACACCATCGCGACCTTCGCCCTGAGCGACTACGAGTGGATCCTGCCGCTCGAGAGCCCGGACCTCGTCGACCTGGTCGACCTGATGCGCGATCTCCGCTACACCGAAGCGCGCATGCACGTGCGCGAAGAGGTCCCCTTCTTCACGGGTCGTCGCGTGACGACCGCCGAACTCCCGGAGGTGCTGTCATGACCGACACCAGCATGATCACGAACGGCCAGGTCCTCGCCGCCACCCCCGCGGCGGCGTCCGGTCCCGAGCACGTCGAGACCCCGACCGCCTACGACGCGATCCTGCTCGCCGGCTTCGGTGGCCCCGAGGGCCAGGACGACGTCATCCCCTTCCTGCGCAACGTCACCCGCGGCCGTGGGATCCCGGACGAGCGTCTCGAAGAGGTGGCGCACCACTACCGCCACTTCGGCGGCGTGAGCCCGATCAACGCGCAGAACCGTGCGCTCAAGGCCGCGCTCGAGGCCGAGCTGGCGTCGCGCGGCATCGACATGCCGGTCCTCTGGGGCAACCGCAACTGGGAGCCCTACCTCGAAGAAGCCTTCACCGAGGCGGCGGACAAGGGCTACACGAAGCTCGTCGCCATCGCCACGAGCGCGTACTCGTCGTTCTCGAGCTGCCGGCAGTACCGCGAGGACTACGCTCGCGTGCTCAACGAGACCGGTCTGATCGACACCATCCAGATCGACAAGATCCGCCAGTTCTTCGACCACCCGGGCTTCGTCCGCCCGTTCATCGACGGCGTCCGCGACGGCATGGCCCGCGCGATCGCCGAGAACGAGGGCCTCGACGTCGCGACCGAGCTGCAGGTGCTCTTCTCGACGCACTCCATCCCCTCGACCGACGCCGCCCGCTCGGGCCCCGACTACCGCGGGTTCGACGAGCACGGCGCGTACGAGGCGCAGCACCTGGCCGTCGGCGAGGTCGTCCTCGACCAGGCCTGGGCCGAGCTCCTCGAGCAGCCCGAGCACGCGCACCTGCAGGGCACGTCGAAGCCCGCCTGGAAGCTCGTCTACCAGTCGCGCTCCGGTCCCCCGACGCAGCCGTGGCTCGAGCCCGACATCAACGACTACATGAACGAGGACCTCAAGGGCGGCCCGACCCGTGCCGTGCTGATCGTCCCGCTCGGCTTCGTCAGCGACCACATGGAGGTCATGTGGGACCTGGACGAGGAAGCCACCGAGACCGCCGGTGAGCTCGGCTTCTGGTCGCTCCGCACGCAGACCCCCGGCATCGACCCGGCATACGTGTCCGGTCTCGTCGACCTGGTGCTCGAGCGGGTCAACGGCACGCCCAAGGCCGAGCGCCCGCACATGACCGACATCGGCCCCTGGTACGACGTGTGCCGTCCGGGGTGCTGCGAGAACGTGCGAGCGGGGTTCAAGCCCGCCGCCGCGGGCGTCGCTCCGTGACCGACACGACCGTGAACGACCCCAGCGCCACCGGGCCCGACGGCCCGACCCCGATCCGGCTCGGCACCCGTGCCAGCCGGCTCGCGGTCGCGCAGTCGCAGGACGTCGCCGACCGCCTGGCGAAGGCGGCCGGTCGCCCCGTCGAACTCGTCACCGTCACGAGCGAGGGCGACACGAACCGTGCCTCCCTGGCGTCGCTCGGCGGCACCGGTGTCTTCGCCAGCGCCCTGCGTGAAGCGCTCGTCGCGGGCGAGGTCGACGTGCTCGTGCACTCGCTCAAGGACCTGCCGACCGCGCCGTACCCGGGCCTGACGATCGGTGCCGTGCCGAAGCGTGCGGACGCCCGTGACGTCCTCGTCGCCCGGAACGGCGCCACCGTCGACACCCTGCCCGAGGGCGCGAAGGTCGGCACGGGTTCGCCCCGTCGTGCCGCGCAGCTCCGTGCGCAGCGCCCCGACCTCGACGTGGTCGACATCCGCGGAAACATCGACACCCGCCTCGGCCGGGTGGACGACGACCTCGACGCCGTGGTGCTCGCCGCCGCCGGCCTCGGGCGCATCGACCGCCTGTCGGCCGCCACGGAACTGCTCGACCTCGGCTTCTGGCCCAGTGCTCCCGGACAGGGCGCGCTCGCGGTGGAGATCCGCTCGGACGAGACCCACCATGGGCTGCTCGCCGCACTCCGCAAGATCGAGCACGCCCCCACCCGCCTGACGGTGACGGCCGAGCGCGAGGTCCTCGCCAAGCTCGAGGCCGGCTGCTCCGCCCCGATCGGTGCGACGGCCGTCGTGGACGCCGAACTGCTGCTCGTGTCCGCGACCGTCTACCGCCCCGACGGCACCGAGTACCGCACCGCGTCGCACGCGGCCGTGCTCGACGGGTCGGCGCAGGAGCGTCTCGACGAGGCGCTCGCGGTCGGCGGCCGCGTGGCGACCGAGCTGCTCGAGAACGGCGCTGCCGACCTCGCCGACCTGGCGACCACCGTCGCCGAGGACACCACGGACGGGCCGTACACCGCGGGTCCCGGCCTCGCGACGCCGGCCGAGTAGGCGGTCACCACGGAACCCTCCACCACCGCGACGGACGAGGCGCGACCGCCGGTCGTCCTCGTCCCGCGTGGCGGTGCGTGGGGGGACCGGGTCGCCGAAGCGGCGCGGGCCCGAGGGCTCGCGCCCGTCGTCGTCCCCCTCATCATGGACGCTCCGCCGTCCGACCCCTCCGCGCTCGACGCTGCGGTCCGCCGCCTGGTCGCCTCCGGTGCGGTCTGGGCCCACGACGCCGGTTCCGGACCGACGCGCCAGCGGTGGTCCGGCCGTGCCGGTGGGGAGAGGCCCGGATCGCCCGCGCCGGTCGGTGAACGAACCCCTGTGGCTGGTTACGCATGGGTGGTGGTGACCAGTGCGACGGCGGTGACGGTCCTGTCGGAACGCGTGGAGGGCCTCCCGGCCGGGGTGCGCGTCGCTGCGGTCGGCGAGCCGACCGCCCGTGCCGCGCGCGCTGCGGGCTGGGTCGTCGACCTGGTGCCGACCGAGACGTCCGCAGCCGGCCTCGTGCAGGAGTTGCCGGACACCGACGGCACCGTGCTGTTCCCCCGCTCCGAGATCGCCGCACCCACACTCGTCGACGGCCTCCGTGCCCGCGGCATCGATGTGGACGACGTGGTCGCGTACCGTACCGTGGGGACCGGCGACGAGCCGATCACCCTCGAGACGACGCCCGCTGCGGTGCTCGTGACGAGCGGCAGCGTCGCCCGCGAGATCGCCCGCCGGATGACCCCGCTCGACCCCCGCACCATCGTGGCCTGCATCGGCCCCGGGACCGCGACCGACGCCCGTGCGGCCGGACTGCCCGTGCACGCGGTCGGACGCACCAGGTCCGCAGAAGCCCTGCTCGACGCCGTCGTCGAGGCACTGAACCCAACCACCCCCCACCAGGAAGGTCACCCGTGACTGGACGCTTCCCCCAGGTCCGCCCCCGTCGGCTCCGCGCCACCCCCGCGATGCGACGACTCGTGGCCGAGACCCGGCTCCACCCGGCCGAGCTCGTGCTGCCGATGTTCATCCGCGAAGGCGCGACCGACGCCGTGGACATCTCGAGCATGCCGGGGGTGCAGCAGCACTCCCTCGACTCGTTCCGCCGCGCGCTGGTCGACGCCGCGTCGGTCGGTGTGGGTGGTGTGAACCTGTTCGGCGTGCCGACCAAGAAGGACGCCACCGGCTCCGGCGCGACCGACCCGGACGGCATCCTCAACGTGGCCATCCGGGTGGCCAAGGAAGAGGTGGGGGATGCCCTCGTGGTGCAGTCCGACCTGTGCCTCGACGAGTTCACCGACCACGGACACTGCGGTGTGCTGGCAGCCGACGGCTCCGTGGACAACGACGCCACCCTGCTGCGCTACCGCGACATGGCGGTCGCGCAGGCCGAGGCCGGTGCCGAGCTCGTCTGCATGAGCGGCATGATGGACGGCCAGATCGCCGCCGCACGTGACGCCCTCGACGGCGCCGGACACAGCGGCACCGCGCTGCTCGCCTACGCCGCCAAGTACGCCTCGGCGTTCTACGGGCCCTTCCGCGAGGCCGTGTCGTCGTCGCTCGTCGGCGACCGCCGCACGTACCAGATCGACGCCGCGAACGGTCGACAGGGGCTCCGCGAGGTCGAGCTCGACGTCGACGAGGGCGCCGACATCGTGATGGTGAAGCCCGCGATGAGCTACCTCGACGTGCTCGCCGAGACCGCGGCCACCTCGCCGGTCCCGGTCTGGGCGTACCAGATCTCCGGCGAGTACGCGATGATCACCGCAGCAGCGCAGAACGGGTGGATCGACCGCGACGCCGCCGCGATGGAGTCGCTCGTCGGCATCAAGCGCGCCGGTGCCGACGCGATCCTGACCTACTTCGCCGTCGACATCGCGCGGAAGCTCAACGAGGAAGCGGGCCTCCGCACCTCGGGCAGCACCGCGGACGTCGCCGGCATCGCCTCGACCGGGAAGGCCCCCGAATGACCACGAACGACCAGCTGTTCGGCCGTGCCAAGAACGCGATCCCGGGCGGTGTGAACTCCCCGGTCCGCGCCTACGGGTCGGTCGGCGGCACCCCGCGGTTCCTGGTGTCCGCGAAGGGCGCCTACGTCACCGACGCCGAGGGCCGCGAGTACGTCGACCTCGTCGCGTCGTGGGGCCCCGCGATCCTCGGGCACGCCCACCCCGGCACGGTCGAGGCCGTGCAGCAGGCCGCCGCGCGCGGACTGTCGTTCGGGGCGTCGACCCCCGGTGAGACCGAGCTTGCCGAACTGGTGAAGCAGCGGGTGTCGGTGGACGGCGACGGCCCCATCGAGAAGCTCCGCATGGTGTCGACCGGCACCGAGGCCACGATGACCGCGATCCGGCTGGCCCGCGGCTACACCGGTCGCGACCTGCTCGTGAAGTTCGCCGGGCACTACCACGGGCACTCGGACTCCCTGCTGGCCGAGGCCGGCTCCGGCGTCGCGACCTTGGCCATGCCGGGCAGTGCGGGCATCACCGCCGAGACCGCGGCGCAGACCCTCGTGCTGCCGTACAACGACCTCGACGCCGTCCGCCGCGCCTTCGACGAGCACTCCGAGCGCATCGCCGCCGTCATCGTCGAGTCCGCCGCCGCGAACATGGGCGTCCTGGCACCCGAGCGCGGCTTCAACCGTGCCCTGGCGCAGATCACCCGGTCGCACGGGGCGCTGCTCATCGTCGACGAGGTCCTGACCGGGTTCCGCGTCGGTGCGGCCGGCTGGTGGGGCCTCGAAGCGTCGAAGGTCGTGCCGGACGGTGCCGGGTGGAAGCCCGACCTCATCACGTTCGGCAAGGTCATCGGCGGCGGCATGCCCCTCGCCGCACTCGGCGGTCGGCGTGAGGTCATGGACTTCCTCGCCCCGCTCGGGCCCGTCTACCAGGCGGGAACCCTGTCGGGGAACCCGTTGGCCGTCGCCGCCGGCATCGCCACGCTGCGGGCCGCGACGCCCTCCGTGTACGAGTCGCTCAACCGCACGGCTGCGGTCATCTCCGCGGCCACTTCGGACGCCCTGTCGGCCGAGGGTGTCGCCCACACCGTGCAGCGCGCCGGCAACCTGTTCTCGTTCGCGTTCACCGAGCAGGCGCCGCGGAACTACGACGACGTGCGGGCGCAGGACGTGTTCCGCTACGCGCCGTTCTTCCACGCGATGCTCGACGCCGGGGTGACCCTGCCGCCGAGCGTCTTCGAGGCGTGGTTCGTCACGGCCGCACACGACGACCGCGCGGTCGGACGGATCCTCGACGCCCTGCCCGCGGCCGCGAGGGCTGCTGCCGCCGCGACCGCGTGACGGGCACGGAGGCTGCTGCCGCCGCGACCGCGTGACGGGCGTCGGGGCTCAGGAGCAGTCGGCCTTCGTGAAGGTCGTGTCGACGGTCTTCGACGAGCCCTCGAACTTGTAGGTGTACCGCATGTCGACGTCCTCGTCGAGCAGCTTCTTCGTCTCGCTGTTCGAGCAGAGGTTCGGCCCGACGGCGTCGCGGATGGCCCCCTCGGTGATCGAGGCCGGGTCGACGTTCGACGACACCGTGTAGTCGTAGTGGATCGCGGCGCCCTCGGCCTCGATCCCGGTCCACGTCGTGACGGAGTCGACCTGCTTGGGCAGGTCGCTCTGCTCGCGGATCTGCTCGACGGCCTTCGAGACCTTTTCCTCCGTGGAGTCGCTGAAGGCCGCGTTGAGGCCCTGGCGGACGAGGAACGCCACCACCACGGCGACGACGACGCCGAGCACCGAGATCAGGACGCGCTTGCCGCGGGACGACGACTTGGGCGGGGGTGCGTAGGGAGCGGCTCCGGCCGGGGCCTGGTACGGCTGGCCGGCGGGCGGCTGCTGCTGCTGCTGCGCGTACGGCTGGCCGGCGGGCGGCTGCTGCTGCTGCGCGTACGGCTGGCCGACGGGCTGCGGCTGGGGCTGTCCGGCGGGCTGCTGCGGGTACTGCTGGCCGGTCGGCTGGCCCGTGTTCGGCTGCCCGTCGTTCGGCTGTGGCTCGGACCCCGGGTAGGGCGGCGGCGTGTTCGTCATGGTTCCCCCTGGTGACGGTCCGCGGCGTGACACCGTGGTGCGGTGCCGGGTCACTCCCCGACACGGGCCGCGGACACTGAACGGCCATTCAAGCACGCGTCAGGCGGATCGGCGTGCCGCCCAGCGCCCTTCCGACCGCAGGATCGCGAGCGGGAAGTCGAACGCGTGCGACACCGCCGACGACGTGATGACCTCGTCCGAGGTGCCCTGGGCCACGACGGCGCCGTCGCGGAGCAGCATCGCGTGCGACGTCGAGGCCGGCAGGTCCTCCAGGTGGTGCGTCACCATGACGCTGCCCAGCTCGGGGTGCCGGTGCCGCAGCGCGTCGACGGTCTCGAGCAGGTGCTCCCGTGCGGCGACGTCGAGGCCGGTCGCCGGCTCGTCGAGCAGCAGCAGCTGGGGTTCGGACATCAGGGCACGGGCGATGAGGGCGCGTCCCCGCTCACCCTGCGACAGCACCGGCCAGCGGGCGTCCCGTCGTGCGCTGAGTCCGACGTCGGCGATGTGCTGCTCGGCCAGCGCGACCTGCTCGGCCGAGGGTCCCCACCGCATCATGAGGTCCGTCGTGCCGGTCAGCCCGGTGAGCACCGTCTCGAGCACCGTGAGCGGCGAGAGCATCCGGTGCCGGGGGTCGACGTGGCCGATGTGCTCCCGGAGTTCGCGGACGTCGACGCGTCCGAGGCGGCGGCCCAGGACCTCGACCGTGCCGGCGGTGGGGTGTCCGGTCGCGCCGAGGACGGCGAGCAGCGTGGATTTGCCGGCACCGTTCGGTCCGAGCAGCGCCCAGTGCTCCCCGCGCCGGACGGTCAGGTCGACGTCGTGCAGCAGGTCGCGGCCGGAGCGCGTGACGCGGACCCCGGTGGCGTGGATCAGGACGTCGTCGTGCGCGTCGGTCATGACCCCATCGTGCCCCACCGCGCCGTGACGTCGTCCACGTGCGCCCGCGCGACGTCGACGAACCGGCGGGCCACTGCCCAGGCGGCACCGACGTCTCCGCTGCCGGCCGCCGCGTCGAGCGCCAGCCAGAGCGCTTCTGCGTCCCACTGCCGGAACGCCGGGGCCTCGGGCAGCGCGTAGGTGAGCCGTGCCATCGCGAGGCGGAGTGCCTGCCGTGTCCAGCGGTTGCCGGACTGCTCGGCCAGGAACCGGGTGACGGCGAAGGCGCTCTCGGTGTACCGGTGGTCGCGCACCTGGCCGTCCGCCCGCGCCCGTTCGACGACCGCGCGGAACTCCTCGAGCGCGGGTCCCTGCAGGCCGGGCAGGACGTGGACGGCACCGTGCGTGAAGACGCCGGTGAGCAGTTCCATCGTGTCGCGCCAGGTCGCGAGCGACGGTTCCACGACGCGGTACCGGCCGCCGTCGTCCTCGACGAGCCCGAGGTCGTGCAGCCAGCGCATCCCGTCGAGGACCTGCTCGGGTGGAGCACCGGTCCGTGTCACGAGGTCCTCGAGCGTGTGCCTGGACCCGGTCGCCAACGCGCCGGAGCGGACGTGTCGGAGCAGGGCGCGGTCGACCGGGCCGACGCGGTGTTCGGTGGTGTCGTCCGCCGGGCGGCTCGTCCGCGGGACCCCGACGTTCCGCCGGTGGACCTCGAACAGCCCGTCGATGACCTCTGCAGCGGTGGTCGTGACGCCCGGGTCGCCGGTGTCCACGGCGCGGCCGGTGGTCACGAACCAGGCGTGTACGTCGTGGACCGACCAGAGCTGGGTGGGGACGCGTGCCCACCGCATCCGCTCGAACGCACGCAGACCCAGGCTGCGCACCAGGGTGTTCGGGGAGTGCTCGAACCAGAACTGGCAGGCGGCGGAGAACGCCGTCGGGTACTCCGGCAACCGGAGGGCAGCGGTGGTGCGGGCTCGCGCGACCCGGCGATCGAGCTCGGCGCGCAGTTCGGGGGTGAGCGCCGGGATCGTGGCACGGAGTGCCGGACCGAGGAGCGAGACCCAGAAGTCCAGGGCGTCGGAAAGGTCGGCGTCCGAGAGCTCCTCGTACTGCCACGTACCGTTCGGCTGGTGGACCAGGATGCCGAGGTCCTCGAGCCGTGCCGCCGCCGATCGGACGTCACCGAGCGAAGAACCCCACTCCCAGCTCAGTGCGTCGAGGTCGACCGACACCGGTCCGTGGGGGCCGGTCCGGACGTGGGCGAGCAGGGACGCGTAGGCGTCGTCGTGCACGGCCGCCCAAGGGTCGGCGTCACCCCACTCGCCGACGACCATGGGTCAGCCGCGGTCGGCGCGGACCGCCTCGATGTGCTGTTCGAAGTTGCGGGTGAGGGCTCGTCCGGCCTCGGCAGCGCCTTCGCCGTCGCGCTCGGTGAGCGCTTCACGCAGGATCGAGAAGAACGCCTCGGACCCGTACTGCTCGAACGCCGGCGTGGGGTTGAGCGTGAAGCGGACCCGCTCCATGGCGCCGACGGCCGCGTTCTGCACCAGGGGGTTGCCGGAGTGCTCGACGGCGAACTCGATGATCTCGTTGAGGGCACCGCTGAAGCCGTAGTCCCGCACCTTGCGCATGCGGTCGGCCTTGTCGAGCAGGTCGGTGAGGGCTTCGACGTCCTCGTCGCTGTAATCGGGGACGCCCCAGCGCAGGCTGAGCTCGAAGAACCCGGCGGTCGCACGGGTCGCGATGACCCAGTCCTCGAAGGTCGGGGTGGCGACGCGCGTGTACCGGTTCGCCTCCATCTCGACCAGGCCGATGTCGACGAGCTTCGCGATCGCCTCGCGGATCGGGGTGCGACTCACACCCAGCCACTGGACCAGCTCGTCGTCGTTCAGGCGCTCGCCGTGCTGCAGGGTGCCGTCGCGCAGGGCCGCGAGCATCTTGTCGTAGACGACGTCGCGCAGGAGCTTCCGGGGAGAACTCTCCACGGTGGACTTGGGGACCGGCATGTCATCTCCTCGAGGACGAAATCGACACTCGAAATCCTAGCGTGCCAATATGCAAACGTTTGCTAAATCAACCGCTGGAGAAGCTTTCCGGATCAGCCCGCCACGGCGACGACCGTCCGGCCGTGCACCCGGCCTGCGACGACCTCGGCCCCCACCGCGATGGCCTGCTCGGGCGTGACCGTGCGGGTGACGTCGGCCAGGAGCGCCGCGTCGAGGTCGGTCGCGAGCCGGTCCCACGCTCGACGTCGGAGCTCGAGCGGGGCATCGACGGAGTTGATCCCGAGCAGCGAGACCGACCGCAGGATGAACGGCAGCACGGTCGACGGCAGCGCGGAGTCCTGCGCCAGCCCGCACGCCGTCACCGCACCGCCCCACCGGGTCGAGGCCAGGACGTTCGCCAGCGTGGCCCCGCCGACGCTGTCCACCGCTCCGGCCCAGGTGGCGCGCTGCATCGGCTTGCCCGGCTCGGACAGGGTGCCGCGGTCGACCACCTCGGTCGCCCCGAGCCGGCGGAGGGAGTCCGTGTTGGCCGCGCGACCGGTCGACGCCGTGACCTGGTACCCGCGGGCCGCCAGCAGTGCGATCGCCACGGTGCCGACCCCGCCGGACGCCCCGGTCACCAGCAGCGGCCCGTCGTCCGGTGCGACGAAGCGCTCGAGCGCCAGCACACTGAGCATCGCCGTGAACCCCGCGGTGCCGATGGCCGCCGCGAACGAGTCGTCGATCGCCTCGGGCAGCACGACGAGCGACCCGGACGGCACCACGGCGTGCGTTGCCCAGCCCCCGTGCCGGGTCTCACCCAGGCCAGCGCCGTTCAACACCACGCGGTCACCGATCGCGACCTCGTGCACGCCCGGCCCGAGCCCCGACACCGTGCCGACGACGTCGATCCCCGGCACGAGTGGGTCGAGCCGGGCGACGCCGGGGTTCCGCGCGAGCGCCAGGCCGTCCTTGTAGTTGACGCTCGAGTACGTGACGTCGACGAGGGCCTCGCCCTCGGCCGGATCCGGCAGGTCGACGTCGGTGACGGTGGGCGGGGCTGTACTGGACACGAGGACGGCGCGGGTCATGCGCCGGACGCTACCCCGGGCCTCCCGGCGGCCTGCCCGTTCTTTCCCAGGACGCGTGCGATGCCTGGTGGATTCGGGCGTACCGGGTCAGAAGAACCGACCAGGTACGCCCGATTCAACCCGGTACGCCCGAAACCGCCCAGCCCCGCCCCGACCCCAGCCCCGCCCACTCAGCCGAACATGATGGCGGCCTCGTCGAACCGCGCCTGCGGCACGGTCTTGAGCTCGCCGAGCGCCTCCTCGAACGAGACGTGCTCGATCTCGGTACCCCGGAGCGCCACCATCCGGCCCCAGCGCTCCTCGACGACCGAGTCGATCGCCGCCAGCCCGAGCCGGGTCGACAGCACCCGGTCGTACGCGGTCGGCGTGCCACCGCGCTGGATGTGCCCCAGGGTCGTGGCCCGCGTCTCGATGCCCGTCATCTCCTCGATGAGCGGCGCGAGGCGCTCGCCGATGCCACCGAGTCTCGGGCGCCCGAAGGCGTCGAGCCCGCGCTCCGTGTGCGCCGTGTCCTCGTGGTCGGGGACGAAGCCCTCGGCCACCACCACGAGCGGTGCGCGACCGCGGTCGTAGGCGGCCCGCACCCACTTCGCGATCTGTTCCATGCTCGTCTTCTGCTCGGGGATGAGGATCGCGTGCGCGCCCGCGGCCATGCCGGAGTGCAGCGCGATCCAGCCCACGTGCCGGCCCATGACCTCGGCGACCATGCAGCGCGAGTGCGACTCACCGGTGGTGCGCAGGCGGTCCATGGCCTCGGTCGCGATGGCGACGGCGGTGTCGAAGCCAAAGGTGTAGTCGGTCGCGCCCAGGTCGTTGTCGACCGTCTTCGGCACGCCCACGATCTTCAGGCCGGCGTCGGTCAGGCGCTTCGCGGCGGCCAGGGTGCCCTCGCCGCCGATCGCGACGATCGCGTCGATGCCATGCCGCTGCAGGGTCGCGGAGATGTTCTCGAACCCGCCGTTGGGGCCCTCGAACGGGTTCGTGCGGCTGGTGCCGAGGATCGTGCCGCCCTGCTTCGCGATGCCCTGGATGTCCTTGCGGCCGAGCGGAACGATGTCGCCGTCGACCACCCCGCGCCACCCGTCGCGGAAGCCGACGAAGTCGTGTCCGTAGATGGCGATGCCCTTCAGGACGATCGCGCGGATGACCGCGTTCAGGCCGGGGCAGTCGCCTCCGGAGGTGAGGATGCCGATGCGCATGGTGAACTTCCGTCGTCGGGTGGTGGGGATCAGTGCCCATCATGACTGACGGTGGTTCCGCATTACCATCCCCGTGTGTCCCTGCTCGCTTCCGCCACCGTCGACGCCGCTGGTGCGTCCGGTGACGCGTCTCGCGTCGACACGGTGTACCGGCCTGGAGGCGCGGTGGACGTCGCGTCGACCCTGCGGCCCCTGCAGCGCGGCTCCGGCGACCCGGCCTTCCAGGTGGTCGGCGGCGTCGTGTGGCTCGCGCTGCGCACGCCCTCCGGTCCCGCTTCCGTGGCGATCCGGCGGGCCGGCGACACCATCGCGGTGTCGGCGTGGGGCAGCGGAGCCCCGTGGGCGGTCGAGCACGCCCCCGATCTGCTCGGACGCGGCGACGACTGGTCGTCGTTCGACGTCTCCGGCAACGAGTTCCTCGCCGCGGCACGACACCGGCAGCCCGGGCTCCGGTTGCTCCGCACGAACACCGTGGTCGCGATGCTCGTGCCGGCGATCATGGAGCAGAAGGTGACCTCACGCCAGGCGTGGGGCGCGTGGCGGTACCTGCTCCGTCGGCACGGCACCCCGGCGCCCGGTCCGGCACCCGCGGGCATGATGGTGCCGCCGGACGCTCCGACGTGGGCGCGGATCCCGAGCTGGGAGTGGCACCGGGCGGGCATCGAACCGGGGCGCTCGGCCACCGTGATGCGCGCCGTGAAGCTCGCGCCGGCACTCGAACGGACCCTGGTGCATGGCCGCGGCGGCGAGGTCGTGTCCACGAAGCTGCAGTCGATCCCCGGGGTCGGTCGGTGGACCGCCGCCGAGACCGCCCAGCGCTCCCACGGTGACCCGGACTCGCCGAGCGTGGGGGACTTCCACGTGCCGGCGCTCGTCGGGTGGGCACTGACCGGTGCCCCCGTGGACGACGACGGGATGCTCGAGCTGCTCGAACCCTGGCGCGGGCACCGGGAGCGGGTTGTGCGGTTGATCGGCGGCTCCGGGTTCCGGAAGCCGTCGTTCGGGCCGCGGATCACGATCCAGGACCACCGGGGGCACTGAGCGCGAGCGACGCTTCCTCAACGTCCGTACGTGCTGGTCCGCCTACCGTGACCGCCGGTCCGGGGCGCGCCCGGCACGGAGAGGACGCGATGACGACCACCACCGACGAGGACGAGCACGACAAGGTCCCCGGCGTCCCCCCGGAGATCCCCGAGGACACCGGGTCGGCCGAGACGGCTCGCGTCACGAAGCGGCACGTCACCCGGGTCGCGTTCGTCGCCGCACTCGGCGGACTGCTCTACGGCTACGACACCGGTGTCATCTCCGGCACGCTCATCGAGATCGGCAAGGAGTTCTCGATCGGTTCCGCCGTCAAGGAGTTCATCACGGCGTCGATCCTGGTCGGCGCGATCCTCGGCGCACTCGTCACCGGTCCGATCTCGGCGAAGATCGGCCGGCGGCGCACCATCCTGCTCATCGCGGGCGTCTTCGGCCTGGGCGTGCTCTTCGCCGCGGTGTCGCCGAGTCCGGTGTTCCTGATCCTCAGCCGGCTGTTCCTCGGTCTGGCGGTGGGTGGTTCGACCCAGACGATCCCGACCTACATCGCCGAGATCGCCCCGGGCCCGCGCCGCGGCAGCCTGGTCACGGTGTTCAACTGCGCGATCGGCGTCGGCATCCTGTCCGCCGCCATCGTCGGGGTGGCCCTGAACGGCGTCGTGTCCTGGCGCTTCATGATCGGGGTCGCCGCCGCCCCCGCCATCGTGCTGCTGCTCGGGATGCTCCGCCTGCCCGAGAGCCCGCGCTGGTTCGTGTCGCAGGACCGCATCGGTCCGGCTCGACGGGTGCTGCGCTGGCTGCGCCCGGACCACGATGCCGCCGAGGACGAGCTCGACGACATCCGCAAGCTCGACGAGGCCGAACCGAGCGCCGGTTCCGGGCAGTGGGCCCAGCTGCGCAAGCCGTGGGTCCGGCCGGCCCTGATCGCGGGGCTCATCGTCGCCGCGTTCACGCAGCTGACCGGCCTCGAGATGATGATCTACTACACGCCGACGATCCTCACCGACGCCGGGTTCCCGCACGTCTACTCCCTGTGGGCGAACGTCGGTGTGGGCGTCGTCTACCTCGTGATGACGTTCGTCGGGTCGCGGTTGGTGGACCGGATCGGGCGTCGACGGCTGACCCTCGTGATGCTGCCGGGTGCCGCCGTGAGCATCGGCCTGTTCGGAGTGCTCTTCTACGTCCAGGACGGCAAGCCCTCACCGGTGCTCACGCTCGTGCTGATCCTGGCGTTCATGTTCTTCCAGGCCGGCGGCATCCAGGTCGTCGGGTGGCTCGTCGGTTCCGAGATGTACCCGCTGCGGATCCGGGCCGCCGCGACGAGCCTGCACGCGATGGTGCTCTGGGGCGCCAACCTGCTGGTGACCTCGACCGCGCTGACGCTGACCGGCTGGATCAGCCTGGGCGGCACGATGCTCGTCTACGCCGCGCTCAACGTGCTCGGGTGGGTCCTGGTGTTCCTGCGGGTGCCGGAGACGAAGGGCAAGTCCCTGGAGCAGATCGAGCAGTCCCTGCGGGACGAGACGTTCCTGCCGCACCGAGGTGGACGCGAGCGTCACGCGGTGGACCGGACCGCCTGACGGGCTGGAGGCCCGTGGCCGCGTCCGCCACGGGCCTCCCGGCCGTCAGGTGGCGGCTCCCGTGCGCGTCACGGGTGGCGGGTACCCGCACCCGCCAGCACGGCGCGGTAGCCCTCACGGAACGTCGGGTACCGCGGTGTCCATCCCGTCGACCGGAGCAGCGCGTTCGACAGGCGCTTGTCGCCGCCGGCCTGCCGCGCGTCACCGTCGCCCGTCGACGGCTCGGCGACGTGGAGTTCCTCGGCCAGGAACCGCAGCACGTCGTCCAGCCGGCTCGGCTCGTCGTCGGTGCCCAGGTAGAGCGGTGCCGGATCCGGCAGGGCCGCCAGGTGCACGAGCGCTGCTGCGGCGTCGTCGCGGTGGATGCGGTTCGTGTGCGGTGAGGCCCCCGGCGCCAGCAGTGCGGCACCGGATCGGACCTGGTCGATGAGCCGCTCGCGGCCCGGACCGTAGACGCCCGACAGCCGGACCAGCACGGCGCCGGGAGCGCGCTCGCGCAGCAGGACCTCGGCCTCGACCAGGACCTCGGCGGTCGGGGTCGCACCGCGCGCCGGAGTTTCCTCGGTGACTTCGCTGCCGTCCGAGACGTCGTACACGGCGGTCGAGGACACGACGAGCACCCGGGGGTCGGCGTCCGAGGCGTCGATGCCGTCGAGCACGTTGCGCAGCCCGTCGACGTAGGTGGCGCGGTACTCGTCGACGTCGCGGCTGCCAGCGGCGAAGGCCACGACGACGACGCTCGTGTCGGCCGGGATCTCGGGGACCTCGTGTCGAAGGTCGACGCTCCGGCCGGTGATCGGCGCGGGGATCAGCTCGGCGCGGCGGCGGAGTCCGATCACGTGGTGGCCCAGGTCGGCGAAGCGCAGGCCGGCTTCGGTCCCGAGGTCGCCGCATCCGGCGATGACGACTGTCGTGGAGTTCTGCACGGCTCGACCTTGGCACGGTCTCATGGTGGAAGGCGGGGAGCTTGGTGATAATGGTTCTCAACTGGACGATCACCGTCCGGTCTTCTCGACAGGAGTTCCATGTCCCCTCGATCCCTGCGTCTCCTCCCCGCGCTCGTCCTGGCCGGGCTCGTCCCGCTCGTCGGCACCGCGATCGCCGTCCCCGCCTCGGCCGCACCCGCCGTGACCCGGACCGCCCACCACAGCTGGCTCGTCACGGCTGACCCGACGGCGAAGCGCGTGTACGTCAACGACGCCGTCACGGGCAGGCCGACCGCCACCCTGAGCGGGATCGAGTTCGGTACCCACGCGGGCTCCGTCCAGCTCGGCCACGGGCGGATCGCGTTCATGGACGAGTCGAAGCCGCAGCTCGACGTCCTCGCCATCGGCCCGCACGGTACGGCTCGGATCGCGCAGCACTACGCGATCCCCAACGCCGACAAGCGCTGGGAGCGTGCCGGCTGGTTGTCGACCGACACCGCGCGCCGGCACCTGGCGGTCGGCTCCGACTTCGACGGCTCCGAGCGGCAGCGGGTCACGGTCATCGACCTGCAACGGAAGGTGGAGCGCACCGCCCGGATCGACACTTCGGCGGTGCAGCTCGCCACGACCGGCAAGCGCGGCACCGAAGAGGTCGAGACGTTCCTGGTCGGCAGCCCCCTGCGCCTGGTCGTCACCGCGGGCGGACGCCTCGACGCCTACTCCGTGTCCGCGATCATGCGCGGCGCGACGCACCCGCGCCCCGTCGCGACCACGCCCCTCGGTGCCTACCCGCACGGCCCGATCGTCAACGCCACCGGGACCGTGATCGGCTCCGACCTGGCCGCCGGCGTGCAGACCGTCCGGGTGACGCGGACCGGCTTCACGGGCTCCCGGTCCGTCGCGTACCCGAAGCCGAGCGTGCAGAGCTACCGCCCCCGTATGGCGCCGGACGGGACGACCGTGGTCGGCACCCAGGCCGGCAGCGCGGCTGCGGGCACCCCGTGGAACGCCGTCCCCGCCTACCTGACCACCTCGTCGACGTCCTCGAGCAGGATCCGCAGCGTCGACCTCGGCACCGGGTCCTTCACCCGTGTCGCCGTCACCGCCCGGTTCGCCGCCGTCGCGCTGACGTCGGCCAACGGGGACTCGCTCGTCCTGGTGCGGAAGCAGGCCGACGGCGTCTACTCCGGCCGGACGACCTCGGTCCCGCTCACGCCGCTGCGCAAGGGCCCCGTCGCCGGACAGCCGGCCGCCGGGGCCTCGGTGCGGTTCACCGCGGCGACCGACGACGGCCGCAGTGTGTTCGTGACGCGGGGCGACGAGGGGGAGATCACCCAGATCGACACCACCGGCACGAAGCCCTCCGTGCTCCGCACCATCACGCTGCCCACGGCGCTCGCCGGGGGTGGGTACCTGACGACGGTCGACTCGACGGTGGCCCCGTACGACCTCAGCGGTCGCTGACCGGCCGACCCGTCGGTGGGCCGAACCGCTGACTGACCGCCCGACCAGCCGCCGACCGCCCATCGGGGTGGTCGGCGTCTAGGGTCCTGGTGTGATCGTCTGGTTGAACGGAACCCACGGGGCGGGCAAGACCACGACGAGCCGACTGCTCCAGCCGCTGCTGCCCGGCTCGCGGATCCTCGATGCCGAGAAGGTCGGCGAGGTGCTGACGGACGTCACGCCGGGGCTGCCGGCCAGCGACAACTTCCAGCACTGGGATCCGTGGCGGCCGCTCGTGGTCGAGACCGCTCGCCGGGTGCACGACTACGTGGGCGGGCCGCTCATCATGCCGATGACGGTCCTGTTCGAGGCGTACTGGCGTGAGATCGCCGCGGGGCTCGCGGACCACGGGATCCCGATCCGGCACTTCGTGCTGCACGTCGACGGGCCGACGCTCCGCGACCGGATCCAGAACGACCAGATCGTGGGGCCGTCGACGTTCCGGTTCGCGTACGTCGACGCCTACGCCGAGGCGGCGCGCGGCTGGCTGCACGCCGAGGCCGAGGTCATCGACGCGACCGAGGCCCCCGCCACCGAGGTCGCACGGGCCGTCGCGGACGCGGTGACGTCAGAGCGCTGACAGCACGAGCGCCCGGAGACCAGGGGCCTCCGGCTGCGTGTGGTCGACCAGCACCGCCCGCATCCCGGCTGCCCGGGCACCGGTCACGTCGCGCTCGGGGTCGTCACCCACGAAGAGACAGTCCGCCGGGTCGACGTCGAGCTGTGCTGCCAGGGCGTGGAAGGCGCGGACGTCCGGCTTCTGGAACCCGATGCGTTCCGAGATGCAGACGACGTCGAACGCGTCGGCCAGGCCGGTCCGAGCGAGCTTGTCGAGCTGCTGGGTCTCCGTGCCGTTCGTCAAGAGACCGAGGCGGTGTCCGAGGTCGCGCAACTCGTGCAACAGCGCGAAGCTCTCGGGGAACAGCCGCCAGGCCTCGCGGTACGCGCGCAGGTAGTCGTCGAACACGGCGTCCAGGCCGGCCTCGTCGCCAGGCGCCTCGATGCCCAGGTGCGGCAGGACCGTGCGGAGCCGGGCGCGTCGCTGTTCCCGGAAGCTGATCGCCCCGGACCGCCAGCGCTCGAACTGCTCGTCCTCAGCGGTGAACCAGGTGCCGATCGCTGCCTCCGTGACCTCGACGCCCAAACCCTGGAGGAACCGGGTCACGCCCACGCGAGCGGACCCGCGGTGGTCGAACAGCGTCCCGTCCAGATCGAAGCAGATCGCTCGCGGAGTCGGCACGCGCCCAGGCTACGGCCCGTTCGACCAGCGGGAACGGCCGGGAGCTGCACGGCTCTGTCCTCCGCACGCAGCCCCGGGGTTCGCCACCGCCCGGATCATGCCGGAGACTGGTGCGGGTCGCTCACGAAGCCGCCCGCCCCACCACCAGCAAGGAAGGCTCCGCATGCCCGAGCTCCCCGTCGTGTTCGAAGTCGGCTCGATGATCGCCCTGGTCGCGATCCTGCTCGCCGACCTGCTCATCGTCGCGCGTCGCCCGCACGTGCCGACGCTGCGCGAATCCGGCATCTGGGTGGGCATCTACGTCGGGCTCGCACTGATCTTCGCGGTGCTCATGCTGGTCTTCGCCGGTGGCGACTCCGCCGGGCAGTTCCTGGCGGGCTGGCTCACCGAGTACAGCCTGAGCATCGACAACCTGTTCGTGTTCGTCATCATCATGGCGCGCTTCTCGGTGCCGAAGAAGATCCAGCAGGAGGTGCTGCTGCTCGGCATCATCATCGCGCTCGTCCTCCGCGGGATCTTCATCCTGGTCGGCGCGCAGCTCATCGAGAACTTCTCGTGGATCTTCTACATCTTCGGCGCCTGGCTGATCTGGACGGCGATCCAGCAGCTCCGCGGCGAGGACGAGGACGAGCAGAAGGACACCTTCATCGTCCGGCTGCTCCGCCGTCGGGTCCGCCTCACCGACACGTACGACGGCATGAAGTTCCGCACCCACCACGACGGTGTCCGGCACTTCACGCCGCTGCTCATCGTGCTCATCGCGATCGGCACCACCGACCTGCTGTTCGCGCTCGACTCGATCCCGGCGATCTTCGGCATCACCGAGAGCCCCTTCATCGTCTTCACCGCGAACGTCTTCGCGCTGATGGGCCTGCGCCAGCTCTACTTCCTGCTGGGCGGACTGCTCGAGCGTCTGGTCTACCTGAAGTACGGCATCGCCGTGATCCTGGCCTTCATCGGCGTGAAGCTCGTCCTGCACGCGCTGCACGACAACGAGCTGCCGTTCCTGAACGGCGGCCACCACATCGAGTGGGCGCCGGAGATCAACACGTGGGTGTCCCTGCTGGTGATCGTCGCCGCGATGGCCGTGTCGACGCTGGCGAGCCTCGTCCGGATGCGCGGCGAGACCCCGGCCGCCGACGCCGCGACCGCGGACGACACAGCGGCGGACGACGACCGCGCCGACCAGGACCGCGCCGACCAGGACCGCGCCCGCACCTCCGACTGAAACCCGTTTGAACGATCCGCCCTGCCGTCTCGTCGTCTGGGTATGGCACTCCGCAAACGCACCAAGGTCATCATCGGGATCTCCGCCGGCGTCGTCGTCGTGGCGGCAGCAGCCGTCATCGCCGGCCCCGTCATCTACGCGAACACCGTCAACGGCCAGGCCGCCGCAGCACCCTCGCTGTCGGCGTCCTCGTCCGGCACCCTCGACGCGAAGGACGCCGACGGCACCTGGACCAGCAAGAGCAGCTCGTACGCCGGGTACCGGGTGCACGAGGTCCTGCAGGGGAATGATGTGAACGTGGTCGGACGCACGAAGGACGTCAAGGGCACCGCCGTGGTCGACGGCGGCTCCCTCACCAAGGCGACCGTCACCGTCCAGGTCGGCAAGATCAGCACCCCCGAAGCGGCCCGCGACGAGTACTTCCGCTCCACCGCGCTGCAGACCGACAAGTACCCCACTGCCACGTTCGAGCTGACGAAGCCCGTCGACGTCACGAAGGCGCTCGACGGCTCCACGCAGGACGTCACCCTGACCGGCACGATGGACCTGCACGGCGTCGAGAAGCCGGTCACGGCCGACGCGCAGGTCGCGGTCGGCAAGGGCGGGACCGTCCAGGTCGCCGGCACCGTGCCGATCACCTTCGCCGACTACGGCGTCAAGGCCCCGTCGCTCGGCTTCGTCACCGTGGACGGGAAGGGCTCCGTCGAGTTCTCCCTCGACCTCGGGAAGTGACCGTGACGAGTCGTTCCGCGGACGAGCTGCTCGCGACGCTGTACCGCGAGCACGGTGACGCGCTCACGCGGTACGTCCGGCACCTCACACGGGACGGCTCGACGGTCGAGGACGTCGTGCAGGAGACGATGGTCCGCGCCTGGCAGCGTCCGGCCGTGCTCGAACGGGCACCCGACAGCGCGCGGGCGTGGCTGTTCACGGTCGCGCGCAACCTGGTGGTCGACGACGCGCGGTCGGCCCGCAACCGGCGTGAGCACGGCACCGAGCACCAGGTCGAACGGATCGAGTCGGACAGCACGGACGCCGTGCTGGACCGGATCGTGGTCGCCGACGCACTCGCGTCGCTGACCCCGGACCACCGCCGCGTGGTGGTGGACGCGTACTGGCTCGGGCACACGGTGCCGGAGATCGCACGGCGACACGACATCCCGGAGGGCACCGCCAAGTCGCGGTTGCACTACGGGCTGCGAGCCCTCCGGCTCGCACTGCAGGAACGAGGAGTGACCCGATGAGCGACGACAAGTACGCGGAGTGGGATGCGGCGTACGTCCTGGGGTCGCTCCCGGCCGGTGAACGCCTGGAGTACGAGCGGCACCTCGAGACGTGCGACCGCTGTGCGGCCGCCGTCGCCGAGCTGGTCGGTCTGCCGGGGCTGCTCGGCAAGCTGCCGGCCGACCAGGCGATCGAGATCGCAGAACCGGACGGGAGGCCCGACACCCGTTCCGAGAGCGACCTCGCCTCCGTCGCGCACCGCGTCCGACACCGTCGCCGCCGTCGCCGGGTCTGGGTCGCCGCCACCGCGGGGCTCGCGGTGGTCGCCGCCATCCTGGGCGGGCTCGCGGTCGGTGCCGCGGGGGAGCGCACCACGGTGCAGGCCGGTGCCGCTCCGACGGCAGCTGCCACCGCCGACCGCTACGACATGACCGGCGTGCAGGGACTCGACGTCCAGCTCGCCATCAGCGGCGAACAGTGGGGCACCCGCTTCGACTGGGGGTGCTCGTACGGCGGCAAGGAGTGGTCGCCGGACGGGTCGATCCTCTACGACCTCGTCGTCGTCCGGACGGACGGCACGACGCAGACCGTGGGGTCGTGGACGGCTGCCGGCGCGGACGCACGAGGGTTGTCGGCGTCGACGGACATCCCGCGGGACGACATCAAGAGCGTGCAGGTCCGGCTGCGCGGTGAGCGCGGCGCGCTCGCCGTCGTCACGCTCTAGCCGACGTCGGCCTCGTCCGAGGCGTCGTCGGGGCCGATGGCCTCCTGGACGCGCGCACTGACGGACCGCAGCGTCTCGGCGTCGGTCCCCACGGGCCTCCAGAACAGGTCCTCGAGCGCACCGGTGTGCGCGCGGATGCCGGCGAGCACCGCGCGACGGCCGTCCGCGGTCATCACCACCCAGCTGCCGCGGGCGTCGCTCGGGCAGTCCGCCCGCTCTACCAGGCCGCGGGAGACCATCCGCGTGACCTGGTGGCTGACGCGCGACTTCTCCCAGCCGATGCCCGCGGCGATGTCCCGGACGCGCAGACGGTGGTCGGGGTCGCGGTGCAGGCCGATCAGGATCTCGAACTCGGGGACGGAGATGCCGGCACCCGCCTGGACGGCCCGGTCGAGCGCCCGGTCGAGTCGTCGCCAGACGTCGTGGTACGCGTCCCAGGTGGCCCAGTCGTGGCCACCGTTGCCCTCCGTCGACATGCCGACCAGCGTATCCACCGGGCGGACGGTCGGTCCGCCCAGCGACCCCTTTCATCCGCTCGGATGACTCCTGGTCGACGTACGGCGTGCTCCGAGGTCGCGTCGGACGTGCGGCATACGATCGAGGGATGCCGAGTGCTCGCCTCCAGGACACCACCGATGACGCCGTCGCGCTCGTGCGCCGGTGGCTGGCGGCGTCCGCCGGGGTGAAGCCCGACCCGGGCGCGGTCCGTCTGGCCGAGGTCCTGCGCGACGAGCAGGGCCTCGACTTCACCCGGGGTTTCGTGGACAAGGTCGTCCGCCCCGAAGACCCCCGCGTGGCGGCACGGAACCTCGAGCAGCTGAGCCGTGACGTCCCCGACTTCCTCGCCTGGTACCTGCGCGGGGCGGTGACGCTCGGCGGTGGGTTCGCAACCATGGCGCCGTGGGCCGTGATCCCGACCGCGCGCCGGATCCTGCGCCGGATGACCGGGCACCTGGTCATCGACGCGAGCACGAGCAAGCTCGGCCCGGCCCTCGCGAAGGTCCGCGGTCCGGGCACGCGACTGAACGTGAACCTGCTCGGCGAAGCCGTCCTCGGCAGCGCCGAGAGCGACCGACGCCTGCAGGGCACCATGGACCTGCTCGCCCGCGACGACGTCGACCACGTGTCGATCAAGGTGAGCTCCGTCGTGCCGCAGACCTCGCCGTGGGCCTTCGACCAGACGGTCGAGCGCGTCGTCGACCGGCTCGTCCCGCTCTACCGCCTGGCCGCGGCTCCGACGGCCGCCGGACGCCCCGCCAAGTTCATCAACCTCGACATCGAGGAGTACCGCGACCTCGACGTCACCCTCGCCGTGTTCCGGGCGCTGCTCGACCGTGACGAGTTCGCCGACCTGCAGGCCGGCATCGTGCTGCAGGCCTACCTGCCTGACGCCGCGGGAGCGCTCGACGCGCTGACCGAGTGGGCGCAGGAACGCCGGGCGCGCGGCGGTGCCCCGATCACGGTGCGGCTCGTCAAGGGCGCGAACCTCGCCATGGAGCACGTCGACGCGATCCTGCACGGGTGGCCCCTCGCCACCTGGGGCAGCAAGCGCGAGACCGACACCGCCTACCTCCGGATGCTCGACACCGCACTGACGCCGGAGCGCACCGACGCCGTGCGGATCGGGGTCGCCGGGCACAACCTGTTCGACCTCGCCACCGCGTGGGTGCTCGCGCAGCGCCGCGGGGTCACCGACGCCGTCGACGTCGAGATGCTGCTCGGCATGGCGTCCACCCACGCCCAGGCCGTCCGGGCCGACGTCGGCCAGATCCTGCTCTACACGCCCGTCGTGCAGCCGGACGAGTTCGACTCGGCCATCGCGTACCTCGCCCGGCGCCTGCAGGAGAGCGCGAGCCCCGAGAACTTCATCGCCGCCGCAGCCGACATCGACCACGACGCCAGCGTCTTCGAGCGGGAGCACAGCCGGTTCCTGGCGTCCGTCGCCGCACTCGACGAGCCCGTCCCCGCCACCCACCGCACGCAGGACCGCCACCGTGCCCTCGGCGAACCGGTCCTGCGCGACGCGTTCCACAACGCCCCCGACACCGACCCGTCCGTCGCCGCGAACCGCGCCTGGGCGCTCGACGTCCTGCGCCGGGTGCCGCGCTCGCAGCTCGGCGCACAGACGATCCGCGGCGCGAAGGTCGCCGACCGGTCCAAGCTCGAGCGGATCATGGCGCGGACCGCCCAGGCCGGCGTGAACTGGGGGCGGCAGGACCCGTCCGACCGTGCCGAGCTCCTCGACCTCATCGGGCACGAACTCGAGACCCGCCGCGCCGACCTGATCGAGGTGATGGCCGCCGAGACGGGCACGACCTTCGCCGAGGCCGACGCCGAGGTGACCGAGGCCGTCGACGCCGCCCACTACTACGCCGAGAGCGCCCGGCGCCTCGGTGACGTCGAGGGCGCGCAGTACGTGCCGCCGCGGCTGACCGTCGTCGTGCCGCCGTGGAGCTCCCCGGTCGCGATCCCCGCCGGTGGCGTGCTGGCGGCGCTCGCCGCGGGCAGCGGTGTCGTGCTCAAGCCCGCACCCGAGGCGAAGCGCTCCGGTGCCGTGCTCGCCGACGTGCTCTGGGACGCCGGGGTGCCGCACTCGCTGCTGCAGCTCGTCGACCTGGCCGAGGACGAACTCGGCCGCGACCTCATCGGCCACCCCACGGTCGACCGCATCATCCTGACCGGCTCGTCCGACACCGCCCGCTCGTTCCGCTGGTGGCGTGCCGGACTGCCGCTCACCGCCGAGACGAGCGGCAAGAACGCCATCGTCGTCACGCCGAGCGCCGACCTCGACCTGGCGGTGCAGGACATCGTGCATTCCGCCTTCGGGCACGCCGGACAGCAGTGCTCGGCGGCGTCCCTCGTGATCCTGGTCGGGTCCGTGGGTGAGAGCGAGCGCTTCCAGCGGCAGCTCGTCGACGCCACCCGCACGCTCCGGGTCGCGTGGCCGGACGACCCCACGGCGCAGGTCGGCCCGCTCGTCGCCGAACCGCAGGGCACGCTCCGCCAGGGACTGACCGAGCTCGGGCCGGGGGAGTCGTGGCTCGTGCAGCCCGAGGCGGTCGACGACTCCGGCCGACTCTGGTCGCCGGGCATCCGCGACGGCGTCCGACCCGGCAGCGACTTCCACCAGACCGAGTACTCCGGCCCGGTGCTCGGCATCATGCGCGCCGAGACCCTCGAGCAGGCGATCGCCATCCAGAACGGCACCGACTTCGGGCTGACGGCGGGCATCCACTCGCTCGACGTCGACGAGGTGTCCGAGTGGCTGGCCCGGGTCCACGCCGGCAACCTGTCCGTCAACCGCGGCATCACCGGTGCCGTCGTGGGGCGCCAGCCGTTCGGTGGCTGGAAGGCTTCCTCGGTCGGCACCGGCACCAAGGCCGGCGGCCCGATGTACGTCGCGACCCTCGGCCGCTGGCAGCCCACACCCCGGACCGTGCACAAGAGCATCCAGCTGCACGGCCTGCCCCCACGCGTCACCGCGGTGATCGAGGCCGCACGCAGCGGGCTGTCGTTCGAGGAGTTCGACCGTGTCCGCGCCGGAGCCCTGAGCGACGTGCATGCACGAGAGACGCTCTTCCGGTCGCGGGACCTGTCCGGGCTCGTGGTGCAGCGGAACGTGTTGCGCCACCGACCCCAGTCCGTCATCGTGCGCCAGGCCGAGGACGCCTCGACCGTGGACCTCGTCCGGACGCTCGTCGCCGCGACCTCGGCACGCGCGCACATCCTGCTCAGCACGGCTCGGCCGCTGCCCGGCCCGCTCACGCAGCTGCTCGCGTCGAACCGGTCCCCGCTCGACGTCGTCGACCACCTGGTCGAGTCCGACCAGGAGTTCCACGCCCGCGCGTCGTCGGGAGCCGTGTTCCAGGCGGACTGGTCCACCGACCAGGACGACCAGCCGGTCGACACGCTCGAGGCCGTCTTGTCGCAGGGGCAGGACCGGCCGGCCCACACGGCGTTCGGTGGTCCCGGTGCCCGGATCCGGTTGCTCGGCGGTGATCCGCTCGCCCTCGAAGAAGCCCTGGGTGCGAGCATCGACGTCGCGATCCACGACGCCCCCGTGGTCGAGGCCGGCGTGATCGAGATGCTGCCGTACCTGCGCGAGCAGTCGGTGTCGATCACGGCGCACCGGTTCGGCGACGTCGACAGCGACTTCTCCGACCTGCGCGTCTAGGCGCGTCGCGCGTCGGGTATTCCGCTTCGTGAGCAGAAGAGGTCGGGTTCCCAGACGGGACCCGACCTCTTCTGCTCACGAACTGACCCGAGGATCAGTCCTCGGCGTCACCCGCGTCTTCGTCCTCGACGCCGGTCTCGTCCATGCGGTCCCGCAGGTGGTCCGCCATCGCGCCGGCGCCCTCACCGGCGTGGTCGTGGTCGACCTGCTCGATCAGGCCCTGCAGCTTCTCGTGGTTCGTGGCATCGGTGGCACCGTCCATGACGGGCTCGGTCTGCTCGTTGTCGCTCATGTTCCGGACGCTACGCCGCGGTTGCTGCGGAACGGTAGTGGAGCTCGACCGCCCCGCCGTCGAACTGCGTGGTGCCGACGAGCTCGAACACCGGGGTCGGTGCGGCGACCGGCAGCAGGGGAGCTCCGCCGCCGAGTGCGACCGGCATCACGGTGACCCGCAGCTCGTCGAGGATGCCCGCCTGCTGGTACTGCGCCGCGAGCAGTCCGCCGCCGACGACCCAGACGTCACGCCCGGCGGCCTCGCGCTCGAGGTCGGCCTGGTGGTCGCCGACCTCGCCCGAGACGAAACGCACGTCGGCACCGTCGGGCACCGGAAGGTCTCGGGTCGTGAACACCCACGTCGCCAGGTCCGGGTACGCCCACGTGTCGTCGTGCTCGAGCAGCCACTCGTACGTCGTCGACCCCATCGCGATCGCCCCGACGCCGGCGAAGAACCGGTCGTGGTGCTCCTGGAACGGCTCGAAACCGAACTGCAGCAGCCAGTCGAGGTCGTCGTCGGGCGCAGCGACGAAGCCGTCCAGCGAGGACGCGACGGAGTAGATCGTGCTCATGTCGGTGACGCTACCGAGCACCCCCGACAGGAGTCAGCGCCGACCGCCGCGACCGACGACCGTTGCCTCGGCGACCGCGAGCACCGCGGCGATCCAGAACTGGTCGAGCGCGAACCGGCGTCGACGGGGGTCGGCGACGGCCAACGGCACCATCGTCGCGCCGTGCAGGGCGTCCACGACGGCGCTCAGGGTGTGCGCGTTGCCGGAACCAGCCCGCGCGACGAGCGCAGCCTGTGCGAGCTGACGGACCCCGAGCACGCCGTGCAGCACGGCCTGGTCCGACCCTCGGGCCGCACGGCTCAGGTGCCACAGGCCGAGCCCGGCACGCGCCAGCTCGACGACGGCTGCCCCGTTACCGGCGGACGACCGGCGGCTCATCGTCGGCGTCCCGCGACGAGTGCAGCGGCACCGGCCGCACCGAGCACCGCCCCGATGATGCCGTTGCCGACCCGGCGGTGCTCCACCCACCAGGTCTGCGGGGACCAGGCGTGCGCTGACTCGTCGAAGACCCCGTGCGCGCCGTGGTCGCCCGGAACCGGCTCGTACAGGTTGTCCCGCATCTCGAGGCCGTCCTTGTCGGGGGCCTGCTGCCCGTCGACCAGTGTCTTGGCGGCGTACCAGTCGGCGAAGCGTCCGCTGATCCGGTTGCCGAGGATCGTGTAGACCGTCGACTCGCCCACCCAGGTGCGGCTGCGCGGTCGTTCGGCCACGGCGGCGATGGCGCGGGCGCCGACCTCGGGCTGGTAGATCGGGGCGACCGGCTGCGGGTGGTGCGGCAGCTTCGACTTCACCCACTGGAACTGGATCGTGTTGAGGGCCGGCATGTCCACGCGGGACACCTTGACCTTGCTGCCCTGTTCGTGCAGCTCGGAGACGACGGACTCGGTGAACCCGACGATCGCGTGCTTCGCGCCGCAGTACGCGGCCTGCAGCGGGATCCCGCGGAACCCGAGCGCCGAACCGACCTGGATCACGTGCCCACGACCGCGGGGGACCATCCGCGACAGCGCCGACCGGGTGCCGTTCACGAAGCCGAGGTAGGTCACGTGCAGCGCGCGCTCGAAGTCCTCCGGGGCGGTGTCGAGGAACTTCCCGAACACTCCGACCATCACGCCGTTCACCCACAGGTCGATCGGTCCGAGCTCCCGCTCGACCCGGTCGGCCGCGGCCTCGACGGCGTCGCGGTCGGAGACGTCGGCGACCAGGGCCAGCCCGCGTCGCCCGGCTGCCTCGACCTCGGCGACGGCGGCGTCGACACCCTCCTGCCCGCGGGCCAGGACGGCCACGTCCCACCCCCGTGCGGCGAGCTCCCGGACGGTCGCCCGTCCCAGTCCTGCGGATCCACCGGTCACCACTGCCACTCGAGTCATGGCTCCCTTGTACCTGCGGCCGGCCGTGCACCACTCAGCCGCTGTCCCCCGAAGCGGCAGCAGCCGTGCCTCAGCGCCCCCGACCGAACCGCGTCGTGACCCCCGGCGAGTAGAGCACCGAGTCCGGCTCGAGCTCGGTCAGCCCGAAGGGCAGCCCGGCAGCCCCGACCAGGTCGTCCCGCAGCGACACGACCGAGGCCCGGTGCAACGGCCACGACTCGTGCTCGTTCGGCCAGAACCGCGTCCGTCCGGCCCGGTGCACGTGCATGCCCCACCGCGCCGTCAGGAACGTCTCGAGGGGCCCCGGCTCGTCGAGCACCTCGCCCACACGGACGTCGAGCATCGACCGCAGGTGGGTGCCGTGCCGCCGCATCGCGTACCCCACGCGGCCGTCACCGCTGCGCGACTCCGCGACCGCCCACCGGTACGGCAGCCCGGTCGCGACGCGTGCGCCGATGGTCGGCAGGAGCTTGCCGGCGTCGAGCGACAGGAACACCACCCCGCGCTGCCCCTGCTCGTCGACCGTGTAGACGCGGACGTTCAGCTCGACGAAGTCGCCGATGCTCCCGGTCGAGAACGGCGGGAACCGGGTGTCCTCGAACCGGAACGCGATGAGGCCCACCCAGGTGGTCACCCCGTCGTCGGTGCCGTCGAGCGCCATCGTGTCGGGCCTCGTGCCGGCCGGCAGCAGCGGGGCCACCGCCGACACGTCGACGCGCCAGTGCACGAAGACGACGTCGAGCCAGTCCTGCGAGATCCAGGGACGGCCCGGCAGGCCGGGGGCGACGGCCTGGAGGCCCGGGGTGCTCTGGGTGGGTCGGGTGTCGGTCACGATGCGGTCGCCTCCGGTTCGATGTGGGCTTCGACGGGTGCGTCGTCCCACCCCTGCTGCGGGGTTTCGCAGGTGCCGCGGAACACGTACTGCGAGGGACGCTTCCGCTCGCTCGACGTCCAGTCGATGGCCGGCCGTCGTCGTTCCGGGGGCAGGTACCCGATCCGGTAGACGGCCATCAGCTCGAGCGACTCGGGCACGCGGAGCAGTCCCTCGATCTCCTCCCACGCGCCGGGGGTCTCCATCGGGAAGGACACGAACTGGATCCCCAGACCGAGCTCGGTTGTCGCGAGCCAGATGTTCTCCATCGCCGCGCCCATGCTGAACACGGAGTAGAAGCCGGAGAGCTCCTCCTTCCGGTACTCGTGGCGGTCGAGCATCACGCCGAGCAGCAGCGGTGACCCGGCGACGAGCTTCCGATTCTCCTCACCCAGGGTCTGCGGCACCCGGAGCGTGTTCATGAGCAGCTGCCCGCGCTTCGTGAACACCTGCTTCGTGAACGGCCGCAGCGGCCCGGGGAGCTTGTCGAACAGCATGCCGTCGCGCCGCTCGTCCATCTCGGCCTTGGAGAACCGGAAGTACGGCTTGTACCGCTCGAAGAACGTGCCCTCGGCCATGGTGCGGGTCATCGAGCTGCCGCTGATCTCGGCGACGCGATCGATCGTCTGGCGTTCCTCGATCAGCACGAAGCGCCACGGCTGGCTGTTGAGCTGCGACGGCGCCCGGCCGGCGAGCTCCATGAGCAGCCGCTGGTGCTCGTTCGACACCGGATCGGGCAGGAACGGCCCGTTCGTCGTGCGTCGTCGTCGGATGGCCTCGAACAGCTCCACTGCTCACCTCTCTGATCGCCTGCGTGCGAGCACGGCCCCCAGGTAGGACGGTGCGGCGGCGACCGCGACCCTCCAGTGTGCTCCGGAGCGCGGGTTCGTGCGTGGAGCGACCGCCAGCGGCACGAGTGCCGGCAGCAGGAACAGTGCGGTGCGGTCGCGCGTCCACGCGGGTGTGGTCGCCGCGACGCTGGTCAGGGTCGCGGTCACGACGAACAGGCCGTGGTGCACGACGCGGAGCTTCTTCGTGCGGATCAGCCGCACGGCGACCGCGGTGCCCCACAGGCAGTTCGCGACGTAGGCGACGCTCGCAGCGGTGACCAGCTGCCGGGCCGGGCGCGATCCCGTGGGTGCCGAGTCGCGCCTCCAGACCGTCTTCCGTCCCATGCGTGGGACGTTACGCGGTCTCTCGACTGACGAGCTTGGAGAGCACGATCGCGGAGCGGGTGTGGTCGACCTGGGGTGCGAGGCGGACCTTGTCGAGCGCCTCTTCGAGCGCGGACAGGTCCTTCGAGCGCATGTGCACGACGGCGTCGGCGCTGCCGGTGACCGTGCCGGCGTCGATGACCTCGGGGACGGTGTCGAGCAGGGCACGCAGCTCGTCGGGCGAGACGGTGCCGCGGCAGTAGAGCTCGACCCAGGCCTCGGTGCCGCGGTCCTCGACGGCGGGGTCGACCTTGATCGTGAAGCCCTGGATGACGCCGTCACCGACCAGCCGGTCGACGCGGCGCTTGACGGCCGAGGCCGAGAGTCCGACCACCGACCCGATGTCGCCGTAGCCGGCGCGGGCGTTGTCCCGGAGCTGATCCAGGATGCGGTGGTCGAGCGTATCCATTTGTCCCCATCGTACGCGGACTTGTTGCGAAGCTGGTGGGTCTCGCGCACGAAACGTGCGTCACCCGAACGGGTGTCACGGTCCCGCAGGCGGGGGACTGCACTCGTCGGACGGTTCATGCCAGACTTCTGAGTGGCGTCGACCTGGTCCGCTGCGGTGAGTGAGCCTGCATCTCACCGGAGCTCTTCTCCTCGTTCCGTTTCGGTTCCTGGCAGGCTCGGGCCCCGGTCCCTTCCAGGAGGACTGATGTCGAACACCGCACCCGCCCCCGAGTCCGTCGCCACCCCGGCCCGTGTCGCCACCAAGCGCACGATCCTGATGTGCAAGCCGGACTTCTACACCGTGAGCTACCGGATCAACCCGTGGATGCACCCGGAGGAGCCGACCGACACGTCGAAGGCCGTCGAGCAGTGGGAGTCGCTCGTCGCCGTCTACGAGCAGCTCGGCTTCGACATCTCGTACATCGACCCGATCGACGGCCTGCCGGACATGGTCTACGCGGCCAACGGCGGGTTCGTCCTCGACGGCATCGCGTACGGCGCGAAGTTCCAGTACCCCGAGCGCCAGCCCGAGGGCCCCGCGTACATGGACTGGTTCCGCCAGGCCGGTCTGACCGTCGCCGAGCCGGAGCAGACCAACGAGGGCGAGGGTGACTTCCTGCTCATCGGTGACACCATCTTCGCCGGCACCGGCTTCCGGTCGGACAGCACCTCGCACGACGAGCTCGCGAAGATCTACGGCCGCGAGGTCGTCACCCTCAAGCTCATCAACCCGAGCTTCTACCACCTCGACACCGCGATCGCCGTGCTCGACCCCGAGCCCTCCGTCGACGGGACGAGCAACATCGCGTACCTGGAGAGCGCCTTCGACGAGCCGTCGCTGGCGATCCTGCGCGAGCGCTTCCCGGACGCGATCATCGCCACCGAGGAAGACGCCGCGATCCTCGGTCTGAACTCGTACTCCGACGGGTACAACGTCGTGATCGCCGCCCGGGCTGTTCGGTTCGCCGAGCAGCTGCAGGAGAAGGGCTACAACCCGATCGGCGTCGACCTGTCCGAGCTGCTGCTCGGTGGTGGCGGCGTGAAGTGCTGCACCCTCGACCTGCACCCGGTCGGCACCGGCACCTCGGTCGCGCGTTCGCTCGGGGTCAGCTGATGTCGGCGGCAGCGTCGCTCGGGGTCAACACCGCGGCGGCGCTCGCCGTCGAGGACCGCGCCCTCGCGCACAACTACAGCCCGCTGCCCGTCGTCATCGCGTCGGGTGCCGGAGCGACCGTCACCGACGTCGACGGCAAGCAGTACCTGGACGGCCTCGCCGCGTACTCGGCGGTGAACTTCGGCCACGGCAACCCGCGGCTGCTCGACGCCGCACGGGCGCAGCTCGACCGCGTGACGCTCACGAGCCGCGCGTTCGTGAACGACCAGCTCGGGCCGTTCGCCGCAGCACTGGCGGCGTTGACGGAGACCGAGATGGTCCTGCCGATGAACACCGGTGCCGAGGCCGTCGAGTCCGCGATCAAGGTGTCCCGCGCCTGGGGCTACCGCGTCAAGGGCGTGCCGGCCGAGCGGGCGACGATCATCGTCGCGTCCGGGAACTTCCACGGCCGCACCACGACGATCATCTCGTTCTCCGACGACCCATCGGCCCATGATGACTTCGGGCCGTTCACGCCGGGCTTCCGCACGGTGCCGTACGGCGACGCTGCGGCCCTGCGCGAGGCGATGGACGAGACCGTCGTCGCCGTGCTGCTCGAGCCGATCCAGGGCGAGGGCGGCGTGGTCATCCCGCCGGAGTCGTACCTCCCTGACGTCCGCGCGGTCTGCGACGAGTTCGGTGCGCTGTTCATCGCCGACGAGATCCAGTCCGGCCTCGGTCGCGCCGGACACACGCTCGCGGTGCAGCGCGTCGGGGTCCGCCCCGACCTCATCACGCTCGGCAAGGCACTGGGCGGCGGCATCGTGCCGGTGTCGGCGGTCGTCGGTTCGGCTGCGGTCCTCGGGGTCCTGCGCCCCGGCGAACACGGGTCCACCTTCGGCGGCAACCCGCTCGCCGCGGCCGTCGGAGCCGAGGTCGTGGCGATGCTCGGAGAGGGCACCTTCCAGCAGCGGGCCCTCGACGGCGAACCGCTGTTGCGCGGCCTGCTCGACGACCTGCTCGGCAAGGGTGTCGTCTCGCACCGCGTGGCCGGACTGTGGGCGGGGATCGACATCGACCCCGCGCTCGGCACCGGCAAGGCGATCTCGAAGGACCTCGCCGACCGCGGGCTCCTGGTGAAGGACACCCACGGGTCGACGATCCGCTTCGCGCCGCCCCTGGTCGTCACCGACGACGAGGTGCGCTTCGCGATCGGAACCCTGGCCGACGTCCTGACGGCGCGCGCCTGACCTGATCCGCAAAACACCGGTGTTCGCGCGTTGAACCCCCGCATCCCGCGGTGCGGAGCGCGAACACCGGTGTCTTGCGTGCGCCCGCGCGCGTCAACCAGTGCGGCTCACACCGCCCAGCGCGCCGCCAGCTCGTCCATCAGGGCATCGAGCCGCTCGTCGACGACCTGCTCCTCGGGGTGCGCCTCGTACCAGGCGATGACCTCGCGGACACCCTGCCGGTAGGTCGTGCGCGGCCGGTACCACGGCACGAGCGACCGGACCTTGCTGTTGTCGAACACCGAGCTGTTCGCCTTGTCGCCGAGCAGCGCCGCGCCCCACTCCGCGTCCACGGCGGCGATGGCATCCGCCGGCACGTGCGCGATCCGCAGATCCTCGACTCCGGCCGCCGCCGCGATCTCCTGCGCGATGGCGTTCCACGTCGGCGCCTCGTCGCTCGTGATCGTGAAGGGCTCACCGATCGCCTCGGCCCGGTCGAGCAGCCCCGTGAACCCGACCGCGAAGTCGCGGCTGTGTGTCAGGGTCCACAGCGAGGTGCCGTCGCCGGTGATGATGACCGGCTTGCCGGCACGCATCCGAGCGACCGCGGTCCAGCCGCCGGTCAGCGGCAGCTTCGTCTCGTCGTAGGTGTGCGACGGCCGCACGATCGTCACCGGGAAGTCCTGCTCCCGGTACGCCTGCATCAGCAGTTCCTCGCACGCGATCTTGTCGCGCGAGTACTGCCAGTACGGGTTCTTCAGCGGCGTCGACTCCGTGATCGGCAGGTGCGTCGCCGGCGTCTGGTAGGCCGAGGCCGAGCTGATGAACACGTACTGCCGCGTCCGCCCGGCGAAGAAGTCGATGTCGGCCTGCACCTGGTCCGGCGTGAAGGCGATCCAGTTCACGACCACGTCGAAGCGCTGATCGCCGAGTGCGTCCGCCAGTGCGCTGCGGTCCGACACGTCGGCCTGGAGGCGCGTCACACCCTCCGGGATCGGCCTGCCCCCGGTGGTCCCCCGGTTGAGCACGGTGACGTCGAACCCCTGCTCGACGGCTTCCCGGACGCAGGCGGCGCTGATGACGCCGCTCCCGCCGATGAACAACACGCTCGCTCCGGTCATGGATGCTCCCTCGCTTCGATGCGGCGCAGCGTCGCGCCGTCGTCCCATGTGATCCTGCACCGTCCGAGCCGACTACCGTCACGGTTCGGGTCGCACCGACGCGCCCCACGACAGGAGTGACACGCACATGGAGTACCGCTACCTCGGCAACTCGGGCCTCAAGGTCTCCGAGATCACCTACGGCAACTGGCTCACCCACGCATCCCAGGTCGAGAACGACGCGGCGATCGCCTGCGTCAAGGCCGCCCTCGAGGTCGGCATCTCGACGTTCGACACCGCCGACGTCTACGCCAACACCGGCGCGGAGACGGTCCTCGGCGAAGCGCTCAAGGGGGAGCGGCGCCAGTCCCTCGAGATCGCCACGAAGGTGTTCGGGCCGACCGGTCCGAAGGGCCACAACGACACCGGGCTGTCCCGCAAGCACATCCTCGAGTCGATCGACGGCTCGCTGCAGCGGCTGCAGACGGACTACGTCGACCTGTACCAGGCGCACCGCTACGACCACGAGACCCCGCTCGAAGAGACGATGCAGGCCTTCGCGGACATCGTGCGCCAGGGCAAGGTCCTGTACGTCGGCGTCAGCGAGTGGACCGCGGACCAGCTGCGTGCGGGTGCTGCGCTCGCGAAGGACCTCGGCTTCCAGCTCATCTCGAACCAGCCGCAGTACTCGGCGTTGTGGCGGGTCATCGAGGACGAGGTCGTCCCCACCTCGAAGGAACTCGGCATCTCGCAGATCGTCTGGTCCCCGATCGCCCAGGGGGTGCTCACCGGCAAGTACAAGCCGGGTCAGCCGCTGCCCGAGGGCTCCCGCGCGACCGACGACAAGGGCGGCGCGGACATGATCAAGCGGTTCATGCGCGACGAGGTGCTGTCCTCGGTGCAGGAGCTGCAGCCGGTTGCCGACGAGCTCAACCTGTCGATGGCGCAGCTCGCCGTCGCCTGGGTCCTGCAGAACGACAATGTCGCCTCGGCGATCATCGGGGCCTCGCGTCCGGAGCAGGTGCACGACAACGCGGGCGCTGCCGGCGTCACGATCCCCGCGGAGCTCATGTCGCGGATCGACGATGCCCTGGGCGCCGTGGTCGAGCGCGACCCCGCGAAGACGAACGACAGCAGCCCGAAGACGCGCGAGGCCTAGTCCCTCCGCGAAACACCGGTGTTCGCCCGTTGAACACGCGCATGCCGCGGCTCGATGCGCGAACACCGGTGTTTTGCGAGCAGGTCACACCGGCCAGACAACGGAAAAGGCCCCCTGCCGAAGCAGGGGGCCTTCACCGGTGGCTGGACACGGCATCGATCCGTGGACCTTTCGATTTTCAGTCGAACGCTCTACCAACTGAGCTATCCAGCCGTGGCGACCCTGACGGGACTTGAACCCGCGACCTCCGCCGTGACAGGGCGGCACGCTAACCAGCTGCGCTACAGGGCCATATTGAATTGCTGTGGTGTTGTTCAGTACTACTTGCTCGCTCACTCAAGGAGTGACCCCAACGGGATTCGAACCCGTGCTGCCGCCGTGAAAGGGCGGTGTCCTAGGCCACTAAACGATAGGGCCGCAAGCAGTGCATCGCGCTACCGATGGACAAGCATACGGATGCCCCCCGGGTTTCACAAATCCGACCCCGTCAACCGTGCATCCCCGGCGTGTCGCGGCGTCAGCGCACGGGTCTCCGATGCTGTCGGTGCGAGCATCGTCGGCGGCCGCACCCCTCGTCCGAGGGGCTGTCGAGCCTGCGACCCGTGTTGTTACTGTTGCACCTGTTAACAGTGTTACGTGCGTGAGCCTTGCCGCGCTGTTACGAAATCGAGATACATGTCGACCTCCACTCCCTTCTCCCTCCGCACCCGCAGCCGCCTGATCGCCGCTGCGGTCGCCGTCGCGCTCACGGCCGGCACGCTCGCGGCCCTTGCCCCGACGTCGTCCGCCAGCGCTGCGAGCTACCCCAGCTGGGACGAGGTGCAGCAGGCGAAGTCGTCGACCAGCGCCCAGCAGGCCAAGGTCAGCGAGATCAAGTCGCTCATCTCGTCGCTGAAGAGCGAGGCGGCTGCCAAGCAGAAGACAGCCCAGGCCGCGGGCGAGGCGTACCAGGCCGCGCAGAGCAAGTACGACGAGGCGACGCTCAAGCAGAAGTCGCTGCAGTCCCAGGCCGACGAGGCCGAGCAGACCGCCGCGCGGTCCGAAGCGCAGGCCGGTCAGCTCGCCGCGCAGCTCGGTCGGGCCAGCGCCAACGACGTGACGACCGACATCCTCACGCACCCCTCGGACTCCGGTGACCTGCTCTACGAGCTCGGTGCCATGTCGAAGCTCAGCGAGCAGGCCGACGGCATCTACTCGCAGGCGTCGCAGGACCGCGGCACCGCCCAGGCCCAGGCCGACAAGGCGGACACGGCGAAAGCAGCCCTGGGCGACCTCGCCGACGCCGCACAGTCGAAGATGCAGCAGGCCCAGGGTGCCGCCGACGCCGCACAGACCGCGGTGGACGCCCAGAACGACAACCAGTCCCGGCTCGAGGCGCAGCTGAGGGCCCTCACCACCAAGCAGCAGGGCGTCGAGGCGGACTACCGCAAGGGCGTCGCCGCCGAGAAGAAGCGGCAGGCACAGATCGCGGCTGCTGCCGCCAGGGCAGCCGCGAAGGCCGCAGCCACGAGCCAGGGTGGCACGGGCGGCGGCACCGCGAACGCGTCCGGCTGGGTCCGGCCGGCCGGCGGGTACCAGACCAGTCCCTACGGCTACCGCGTCGACCCCTACACGCACGTCAGCGCCCTGCACGCCGGCGTCGACCTGGCCCCGGCTTGCTACGCCCCGATCTACGCGGCGCACGACGGCACCGTCACGTTCGCCGGCAACGGTGGCGGGTACGGCAACGAGGTCATCCTCGACAACGGCGGCGGCATCTCCACTGCTTACGGTCACGTCGTCGACGGCGGGATCATGGTCGCCGCCGGCCAGCACGTCACCGCGGGACAGCAGATCGCCAAGATCGGCTCGACCGGCTGGTCGACCGGGTGTCACCTCCACTTCGAGACCCGGGTCAACGGCGCTGCCGTCGACCCGGTCCCCTTCATGGCAGCGCGGGGGATCTCGGTATGAGCATCAGCGCCACCGGAACGAGTCCTTCCACGTCATGACCACCTCCGCTCGCTCGTTCTCCTGCGGGATCGCGACCATCGCCGTGCTCGGCATCGGCCTGTCGGTCGTCATCGCCGGACCGGCCCAGGCCGCGCCCTCGGGTCCGTCCTGGGACGACGTCAAGGCCGCCAAGTCCGACGCGGCCGACGCCCAGCAGACGGTCGACGAGCTGAGCGACCGGCTCGGCACGCTGCAGGACGCCGCCGACCAGGCCGGTGTCGCCGAGCAGCAGGCCGGACAGGCGTACGCCCTGGCGGCGTCGCAGCAGCAGGAGGCCGAGGACACCCTCGCCGACCTGTCCGCGCAGTCGAAGCGTGCGAAGGACCGGGCGGACGACTCGGCCGGCCAGGTCGCCGGGCTCGTGGTCGAGCTGTCCCGCACGGGCGGTGGTGACCTGTCGACGACGATGCTCATGGACTCGTCGGACTCGAAGGACCTGCTCTACCGCGTCGGCACGATGTCGCACCTGTCTGAGCGCTCCGCGACCGTCCTGGCCGAGGCACGCGCCGACCAGAAGACCGTCGAGTCCCTGGCGGACCAGCAGTCTGCCGCCGAGAAGGCCCTGAGCAAGGCGACCGAGGCGACGAAGACCACCTTCGCGACGGCCAACGACGTGGCCGCAGGCGCCCAGGCGCGGGTGCAGAAGGAACAGGACCAGCAGGCCGAGGTCCTGCGCCAGCTCGCGTACCTGAAGGGCACGAGCGTCGCGACGGAGACCGCGTACTGGAGCGCGCAGCAGGCGAAGGCCGCCGCGGCCGCCATCGCCAAGCAGACGGGCGACGCCGGTACCGGGAACGCCACCGGCGGGGGCACGAGCGGCAGCGACACCGGCAACACCGGCAACACCGGCAACACGGGCGGCACCGGCAGCACCGGTGGCGGGACCTCCACGCCGGCCGTCCCGAGCACGCCGTCCAAGCCGAGCACCCCGTCGAACCCCGGCACCCCCGCGAAGCCGAGCACCCCGAGCAAGCCGAGCACTCCCAGCAAGCCGGCACCCGCTCCTGCTCCCGCCCCGGCCCGCAGACCCTGCTTGCCCGCTTCGAACGCGGTGGCCGCCGCCAGGGCGAGGGAGTCCGGTCCGCCGCTCAGTGCGACGAGGACCAGGTCGCCTGCGGCGACC